>CALMWO010000344.1 GCA_937873805.1 uncultured Hyphomonadaceae bacterium | reverse complement strand
CAATAAGCGAAGTTATCCAATGGGCAAGACCCTTGTTCGAGACGAGACGATTCCCGAGGCGCCGAGCGTCGATCCGGCGGAAATCGACAAGTTTCGGGCAATGGCTGCGGACTGGTGGTCGCCTACCGGCAAGTTTGCCCCCCTGCACAAATTCAACCCGGCAAGGCTGACCTTCATTCGCGACACCGCGGTGGCCCATTTTGGGCTGGATGGGGACAGTCGGAGGCCTCTGGAGGGGCTGCGGCTGCTGGACGCGGGTTGCGGCGGCGGGCTGGTGACCGAACCGATGGCCCGGCTGGGCGCGCATGCCGTAGGCGTCGATGCCGGGGACAAGAACATCAAGGCGGCGATGGTTCATGCCGATCAGGTTCATGTCGATGTCGACTATCGCGTCGGGACCGTCGAAGGGCTGATCCACGGCAACGAACCGAAATTCGATATCGTTCTGGCGCTGGAAGTGATCGAGCACGTTTCCGATCCGGCGCAGTTCCTGGCGGATTGCGCCAAGCTGCTGGCGCCGGGCGGTCTGATGGTGATGGCGACGCTTAACCGTACCGCCAAGGCGTTCGCGCTGGCGGTGGTGGGAGCGGAACATGTGCTGCGATGGTTGCCGGTTGGCACACATGAATGGTCGAAATTCGTGACACCGCAGGAAGCGAGCGCTGCCCTGACCGGCGCCGGGCTTGCTGTGCAGGATCCCGTCGGTGTCTCATTCTCGCCTCTATCGGGACGCTGGACTCTGGGACGGGATGCGTCCGTTAATTACATGATCGTGGCGACGCGCCCGAAGGTCATGGCTAACGACTGAAAGCCGGAACAGGATGGCGGAGAACGGCCGCATCTTCATCGACGACCTTGAAGGCGCGCCAGCCGCGCCTCGGGCGCTGTCGGCTGGTCCGGGCATGCCCGGCTCTGGTGTTAGCGAGCGCGAAGAATGGTTGCGTCGGCGCAATATCTCCGCTGAGCAGATTGCGTTCGAGGACGAGGATCCCCATAGCGCGCGCTATGCGCGCCTCGACGTCGACGAGACGGCGGGAACGATCCTGCATTACTGGTTCGGCTATGCGGCGGAGCGCACCGTTTCGCTGCAGGACCGGATGACGCTTTGGTTTGGCGGCGGGTTCCAGCTCGACCGCATCATCGCGTATCGATTTTCTGAGATTGTCGCGAAGCTTGCCTCGGGCGAGGCGCATCGCTGGGCGGCGATCGGCGTGCAGGAGCGGCTGGCGGCTGTGATCGCGCTGGACCAGTTCTCGCGCAACATCTTCCGCGGCACGGCGGCGGCTTTCGAGAACGACGCGATCGCGCTTGATCTGTGCAAGGACGCGATTGCGAGCGGCGACGACATGAAGCTGAAGCCGGTGGAGCGCTGGTTTCTCTACATGCCGCTGGAGCATTCGGAATCGGCGACCGACCAGCGGCGCAGCGTGGAGAAGTTCTCCGAGCTGCTGAGCCAGGGCGGACCGGAGCTGCATCCGCACTTGCTGTTGGCCTACGATTTCGCCAAGCGGCATGCGGCCGTGATCACGAAGTTCGGGCGGTTTCCACATCGCAATGCGATGCTGGGGCGGACATCAACCAGCGCCGAGAAAGCGTTCATCGCCAAGACGCCGATGGGGTTCTGAGCCAGAAGGCTCAGGCTTTACCTACCAGCTTCAACCATTCGTCCTCGGTGAGTACCGTGACGCCGTGCTTTTCGGCGTCTGCCAGCTTTGAGCCGGCGCCGGGGCCGGCGACAACGAGATCGGTCTTGCTTGAGACGGAGCCCGAGACCTTGGCGCCGAGGGCCAGCGCTTGCGCCTTGGCTTCGTCGCGCGTCATCTTTTCCAGCGAGCCGGTGAACACGACGATCTTGCCGGCGACCTTGCTGCCGGAGGTGTCGGCGATCTGGTGCGGAACGACCGTGACTTTCTCGCGCAGCGCCTTCAGTACCTCGCGATTGTGCTTCTCGGCGAAGAAGTCGACGAGGGCTTCAGCGGCGACTTCTCCGAGGCCATTGATCGCGCCCAGCGAGATCAGATCCTCGCCCGGCCTGCCCTTCGCGGCGGACTGGACTTCGCGGCGGAAGGTTGACCAGTCGCCATAGTCGACAGCTAGGGCTGCGCGCGCGGTCTTGTTGAGACCTGCAATACTGGCGAGCGCGGTTTCCAGTGACTCATCGGCGGTGACGGGTTGTTTCGCGGGAAGGTCGGCTGCGGCGGCGAGAAGCTTGTCGCGTGCGCCGGGGCCGACGCCTTCAACGTTCTCAAGGCGGCGATAGGCGTCGTTGGGGCGCTGGGCGGCGGCGTTGGCGACGGCTTCCTGCAGCGCTTCGAACGAGCCGAAATGGCGGGCGACGAGCAGCGCATTGGTCTCGCCGATATGGCGGATGCCGAGCGCGTTGAGGAAACGGTCGAACGGTTGCGTGCGCGCCTTTTCGATGGAGGCGTAGAGATTGCCGGCGGAAGTTTCGCCATAGCCTTCCCACTCTTCGAGCGGAGGCTTGCCCGCTTTCTCGATTTTCTTGGCCAGCGTGAAGATGTGCTGCGGGCGGGTGACGACCCCGGCTTCGAAGAATTCCTCGATCTGCTTCGCGCCGAGGCCTTCGATATCGAACGACCTGCGCGCGACGAAGTATTTCAGGCGCTCGACAGCTTGCGCCGGGCAGATGAGGCCGCCTGTGCAACGGC
>CALMWO010000343.1 GCA_937873805.1 uncultured Hyphomonadaceae bacterium | reverse complement strand
TTCCGGCGCGAAGGGCTGGCTGATCGGCGAAGCCAACAAGGGCCTCGCCGCCATGTTCACGATGATGAACTCGGCGCGTCTCAATGTCGGCCTCGAAGGCGTCGGCGTAGCGGAGGCTGCGCTGCAGGTTGCCGTTGGCTATGCAAGAGACCGCAAGCAGGGCTCGGCGCCCGGTACGGATGGATCCGCACCGATCATCCGCCACCCGGACATCCAGCGTTCGCTCGCCACGATGGCGGCGAATGTGCAGGTCGCGCGTGCGATCTGCTATGCCTGCGGCGCCGCGGCCGAAATAGCCGAACACCATCCCGACGCCGCCACGCGCAAGGCCGCGAAGTTGCGTGAGGATCTGTTGACCCCGCTCGCCAAGGCGTGGTCGACCGACGCCGCCGTGGAAGCAGCGAACACCGGCGTTCAGATTCATGGCGGCATGGGTTTCATGGCCGAGACGGCCGCAGCGCAGCTCTATCTCGATGCCCGCATCCTGCCGATCTACGAAGGCACCAACGGCATCCAGGCGATGGACCTCGTTGGCCGCAAACTGTCGATGGACAATGGCGCCGCGATGAAGGCGATGATCGTCGACATCCGCCACACAGCCCGCGACGCGCGTGACACCAACCAGCCGAAATTCGTCGCTATCGCAGACCGGCTCGCCGTCGCATCGGATGCGCTGGAAGAAGCGACACAGTGGATGACCGCCGCCATGGCTTCAGCACGTGAGACGGCGCTGTCTGGAGCAACCGCCTATCTCGATCTCGCGGGCAATGTTGCGGGCGGGCATTACCTGACCCGCGCCGCGCTGGCCGAGCATAGTCAGCCAGGGCGCGAGGCGGATCGTTCGCTGGCGCTTGCGTCATTCTTCGCAGAAGACACGCTGGCCCGCGCGCCGGGTTCGATCGCGAAAATAGCGGCGGCGTCCGAAGCCCTGCGCGAAGGCGGCGAACTGCTTTGGTCTATCTGACCTCTGGTCGGCGGGTTTCCCACGACTTGCGATCCCGGCTAGGCTCCGTGTCTCGGAGATCGGGATTCCGCATGAAGAGCGTTCTGGCAGGTGTTGCTTTCGGCGTGCTGGCCGCCTGCGCCACAATTGGCGGAAACCCTGAGGAATCCGCCGCCGACGCACGCTTTCGCGCCATCTACGAAGCCGAGTGGGACTGGCGCAAAACGCTCGACCCTGAAGAGGACGAGGAATCGTCCGACGCTGATGCGGCGCCAAGTGCATGGTCGCGGGTAGATTCCGCTTCGCAGGCCGAGCGCCTTGTCTACATGAAGGCCGTGATTGCGAAGCTTGATGCGCTCGATGTGTGGACGCTGTCGCCAGAAGCGCAAATCAACCTCGCCATCTATCGCGACCAGATCGAGGTGCGGATCGCACAGATCGAATTCCGCGAATACGAAAAGCCGCTCAATGCCGACACGACATTCTGGACGAGTGTTGCGAGTTATGGGCCGAAAGCGTTCCGTAACGAGACGCAGGCGCGCGCATGGATCTCGCGCCTCAACGATGTGCCACGCTATTTCTCCGAACAGACCGCCAATATGCGCCTTGGCCTTGCGCGGGGCTTCACACCGCCGCGCGTAACGCTGGATGGTCGGGCGGCTTCAATCTCGTCGGTCTATGAGGGCAAGACGCCCGAGCAGTCTTCGTTCTATGAGCCATTCCTCTCGCTGCCGGCGAGCATTCCAGCCGAGACGAAGGCGGAGCTGCAGGCGCTGGCAAAGGCCGCGATCACAGACAAGGTGTTTCCGGCCTACCGGACATTGCTGCCGTTCTTCCGTGACGAATACCTCCCACACACAACGACGGAGCTGGCCGCGACGAAGCTGCCCAATGGCAATGCCTATTATGCGGCGCAGATCCGTGAATACACGACACTCAAGCTCTCGCCGGATGAGATCCACCAGACCGGACTCGCGGAGGTCGCAAAGATCCGCTCGCGCATGAATGATGTGATGAAGGAGGCCGGGTTCACGGGCGACCTTCCGGCGTTCCTCGCTTTCCTGCGCACAGATCCTCAATTCTATCCGAAGACGCCGGACGAGCTACTGATGCGCGCGGCATGGATCTCGAAGAAGTTCGACGGCAAGGCGAAATACTTTTTTGGTCGACTGCCCCGTTCGCGGTTCGAGGTGATCCCGGTGCCGGATGATATCGCACCGTTCTACACGGCGGGGCGCGGCGGCACGGGCGTCTATCTGGTGAACACCTACAACCTTCCCTCGCGCGCGCTCTATTCCTTGCCCGCCTTGACACTGCATGAAAGCGCACCGGGCCACGCCTTCCAGATGCCACTGGCGGATGAACAGGAAGGCATGCCGGAATTCCGGCGCAAGAC
>CALMWO010000342.1 GCA_937873805.1 uncultured Hyphomonadaceae bacterium | reverse complement strand
GCCACCAGCGAACACGCCGCCGATGCCGCCCACGATCGCGCCAATGGCGGCGCCGCGGCCAGTATTACCCCAAATGGATTCTCCCGTTACCGGGTCTGTAGCGCACGCGCTCAGAGCGAGCGTGGCGGCAGCCAAAGCAAGAATACGCTTCATCGACGTCTCCCTTTAAATCCGAATCGACGCGCACGCCGTTTCGCGCTGAGAATTCAGCGACGATAGTCAGATAAACGCGGTTTGATACAAACGGTTGCTGACATCTTGGTTCATTACACGTTCATAACGTGGGCTAGATCGCTTAAATGCTGCGGTAGCTGTGGAGCAACAATAAATTCACGCCGTCCCAGATTCCCCGACTGAGGCTTTTCGGGCACACTTGAGTCTTAGCGGCTCAGGTCGGGCTGGGACAGAAGCCGCCCTTGCGAGAAGTTGATGGGATATGTTCTCATCGGGACTGAGGCGAGTCAGTTCTCGGGGAAGGCTCGCGCCGCTCTCCGCTGGAAACGCGTCGATTTCACCGAAGCCAGCGCCACGCCAGAAGTCTATCGCGACCTCATAGAACCGAGGATCGGCTATGGCGTTATCCCCGTCCTGCTGAGTGATGACGGGAAGTCGATACAGGACAGCGCCGACATCATCGATTTCGTTGACCGCAGGATCCCCGGTCTGCCCATCCATCCCCCAACCCCCGCGCAGGAACTCGTCTCACTCCTGCTTGAGCTGTATGCGGACGAATGGCTGGTCATACCGGCCATGCACTATCGCTGGAGCTTCGACGATGCGTGGATCGTCGAGGAATTTGGCAGGGTCGCGCGGCCACATGCGTCACGCGAAGAACAGATCGAAATTGGTCAGGTAATCGCAAATCCAGTGCGTGATGCCCTGCCGCGATTTGGCGTCAGTGATGATACCGCGTCAGGCATTGAGGCCCACCATGAAGGGTTTCTCGCTGATTTTTCTGCACATCTTCGCAAGCTTCCCTTTGTGCTGGGCCATCGTCCGTCGCTTGGCGATTTCGCTTTGTTTGGTGCGCTGTATGGGCCGCTCTATCGCGATCCCGCGCTCGGCGAGAGACTCAGGCGTCTGGCGCCACTCGTTGTCGAATGGATTGAGCGCGTGAGGGATATGCGGGCCGGGCAAGAGGCGCTGCTGCCGGATGACGAGGTCCCGGTCACGCTGCATCAGATCCTGAAACGGCAAATGAGTGAGCAGGCGCCCGTGCTGATCGACACCGCACGCGCGCTGCAGGAATGGGCAAAGGCGCAACCCAGCGGCGCACGGATCAAGCGCTCCCTAGGGGTCCATGAGTTCGTGATCGGCGGCCGCCGCGGCGAGCGTAGCATCCTGACTTTCGCGCTCTGGCGGCTCCAGCGCGTCCACGATCACTATCGATCGCTAATTGGTGGAGAGCGTGAACGGGCGGATCGCATGCTGGAATCGATCGGTGGCGCGGAGCTGGTCAATCTTCAGCTGCCGGTGCGCCTCGACAGGCGGGACTTCCGCCTTGTGATCGCCTGATCACAGGCCCGAACGCATGCGCCAATCGAAAGATATATGGAATCAATGCGATAGTGCTCGACCTTCTGGCGATCGTTTCAGTTTGGCTGTGAATACCGAAGGGCTCCCCGTCTGTGGGGGAAGTGCTAGAGTCAGCAGACTCAACGGTCGGGTGGCCAATCCGGCCGAAGTTCAATCGGGGTTTCGAGTATGCTGAGTTTCGCAAGGCGAAACGCTGCGAAGATGACCGGGCCCGCGAAAGCGGCAATGATGGCCTGCGTTTTCGCCTTGGCGGCGTGTGGCGGCGAGCAGCCGGCCGGGGATGCCGCGCTCACCCCGGCGGCTGGGCAAACGCCCGTTGGCGACGCGGCTGGGAGCTCGCAGGCGTCGACGACATCGTCCGGCGGCATGCAGAGCCTGCAGGTCGCTGGCACGCCTGCGCCGCTTGATACGTCGACATGGGTGCTACAACCGCCTTTCTCTGCAGCGGGACAGGAGCCGTTCTGGCGTCTCGAAATTGTCGACGGCTGGTTCGCTTTCAGGCGATCGGGCCTGCGCGCAATCGAAGAGCCCCTGGCTCAGCCGACGCGCGAGGGTGAAGCCGACGTCTTCCGGACAGGCGCCCTTCAGGTGTCAATCAAGCGCGAGGCATGCGAAACGGAGCAGGGCGGCAGCGGCGAATTCACCGCGAAGGTCACGTTCGATGGGTTGGACTTCGACGGCTGCGCATTTGGCGGCGCGTTGTCGACCTCGTCGTCTCAGGAAGCGACACAGGTGCTCGATGCGCTTGGCCCGATCGACGCCTGCCTCGCCAAGCTTGGTCAGCCTGCGCTGGTGACTGCAGTCTACCCGCGTCAGGATGGCGAGCAGATCGCCCTCGGTCTGCGCGCGAAGAACGGCCAGGTCTACGAATGCGCAACAGACGCTGCGGGCGCCACAGTCGCCTATCTTGATCCGATCGAGCAGGCGTCGCAGCCGGCATGGATGTCGCGCATGCGCTTCCTCCGCGACGGAACGGCGACGACCACGCCGTGTCCGGATGCGGAAGAGGTTCGCTCGGGCGAGAAGGTGATCGGCCGCCTGCTGACCAAGGCCTGCAAATTCTAGCTCAGCTCATGCCCACGGCTTGTAGATATCCGCGCCCGTCGCGATCGCGGGTTCGCGCTTCTTGTCCGCCGCAGGTTGCGGCACGGGAGCTGGCGGCTTTGGCTCGATCGGGCGATAGAAATCCCGCGTGGTTGATGCCTCGACCGTCTGCTTCGAGCGAGCGCTGATCCCGCTCACCAGCAGACCGGTCGACGTGATCTTCGATGCTTCAGCTTTGGGTTCGACTTTCGCCGGAGGCGCCGGCGTGGTGTCGGCGCGTGCCCGTGTGAAACTGTCGATTGAACCAAATCCTCGCTTTGCGGGCGCAGCAGTTGCCGCTGATACAGGCTGGATCGGCGCGGGCGCTGCGGGCTCCGCCTTTGGAAGCGGAGGGGCCATGGCAACCGGCGCCGCTATTTGTGGCGTGAGCTGCGGTTGCATCGTCGAGTCGGCGAATGGCGGCGGCAGGTCGATGGCGCGTGTCGTTACCATGGGGAGCGGCTGAGGCTTTGCCTCTACGATCGGCGCAGGTTGGGGCGCCGCCGCCACTGGCGCAGGCGCAGGTTGGGGTGGTGGGGTCGCCGTCGTCTCGACGACTGGCGCGGGCTCCGGCTTCGGCGGCTCCTCCTTGGCGGGTTCCGGTTTCACGACGGGCTGAACGGCAAGAACGCGATCAATCGCGGTCTCTGTTTCAGGCGGAGTCACGACGACGGGCGCTTCTGGCAAGGCATGCGAGACCGGCGGGTCCTCCGCCACCTTCCTGCGTTGCGACTCCAGATCTGCCGTCACGGCGGCGATTGCTGCAGCGCTTTCGCTGGCGCGAACTGATTACGGCGGCTGGTCCGCTGCGGCTGCAAAGGCGAGGGCAGCAGGTTCCGGCTCGGGTTCAGGCAGTTTCTTCGGCGGGGCAGAAAGCGACGACAGGATTTTCGCGATGGCGGTTTCTGCTCCGCGCGCAATGCGGCTGGCGCGGCGCGCCATATCCGCGACGTGCGTGGCGTACGTGCCTTCGCCGTCGGGCCATGCAGTCGTCAGATCGTCGGCATCTGCGCGTTCCAGCTCGTGACCATCGGCGCGGAGGAGGCGGACCGAGGCGGGTTCGGCCCGGATTTCGACGAGATAGCCTTCCGTCTCGAACACCGAGCACTGGTCTTCGCCTTCCGTCCAGTTGATCGCGCCCGAATCCGTCAGCTCGCAAAGCTTGCGGATCAGTTGCTGCGTTGAAGTGTGAAGCATCATCGACGTCCCGTGCCCGAGACCCCGACCATGGAAGGCCAGCGCCGACCGGTCAAGCTGACCGGCGTGTCCCAACCTGGCGCATGATCAAACGTGAGAGAGCCGCGTCATCGCGTGTCTGGCATTCCCAGATGACGCGCGGGGTCCAGCCCAGCTTCCTGAGCGCGGCGAGTGAGGCTTTGTCGCGCGCCATGTTGCGGGAAATCTTGGCCTGCCAGTAGTCGCGATTGTTCTGCGGCATGCGCGCGCCGCGCGGGCAGTCATGGCCATGCCAGAAGCAGCCATGGACGAACAGCGCAGTTCGTTTCGCCGGAAAAACGAGGTCCGGCTTTCCGGGCAAGTCAGCACGATTGAGCCGGAACCGCAGGCCCAGCGCATGCGCTGCGCGTCTCACTTTCAGTTCGGGCTTGGTGTCGCGCGATTTGACGGCGCGCATCACGGCGGATCGCTTCTCGGGATCGAAGACGTCAGTCATCAGGATTGCGGCGTGACGTCCGCATAGCCTGCGAACTTGTAGGTCA
>CALMWO010000341.1 GCA_937873805.1 uncultured Hyphomonadaceae bacterium | reverse complement strand
TGCGCTGGGAGCTCGGTCTGCTGCAGATGCTGGGCTACGGCCTCGACCTTTCAACCTGCGCTGTGTCCGGCAGCAATGATGGTCTGACCCATGTGAGCCCCAAATCGGGCCGCGCGGTGCGCGGATCGGAAGCAGCCGACTATGTCGCTCGCCTCTTGCCGCTGCCTACCTTCCTGATCGACAACACCGCCCCGGCCACCCCTGTGGATATCCATGCGGGTTTCCGGCTCACCGGACACTTCCTTTCCGAACGTCTATTCGCGGATCTCAACAAGCCAGTCCCCGAAGCGCGCTTCCTGATGATTGACCGTCTGGAGCGGGCAGGGCGACTCTCACCGGGCTGATTCGAGACTAACCAGGATTTTGGCATGGCCAGGAACACCACCATCGATCCGCCAGACAATGGCGGGGAGATCATCGAGGAACCGATGGGCGAGGCGCTGTCCAAGCGCTATCTCGCCTATGCCTTGTCCACGATCACAGCCCGCGCCCTGCCGGATGTGCGCGACGGCCTGAAGCCCGTTCACCGCCGCGTTCTCTATTCGATGGCGCAACTCGGGTTGAACCCGAATGGCGGCCACCGCAAATCGGCCACCGTGGTCGGTGAAGTCATCGGTAAGTACCACCCGCACGGCGACCAATCGATTTACGACGCCATGGTGCGTCTGGCTCAGGACTTCGCCACGCGTACGCCGCTGGTCGACGGTCAGGGCAACTTCGGCAACATCGATGGCGATGCGCCCGCCGCCTTCCGTTACACCGAAGCTAAGCTCACGCCCGCAGCCATGCTGCTGCTCGAAGGCCTCGACGACGACGCCGTTGATTTCCGCGACACGTACGACGAGCGGAACAAGGAGCCCGTCGTCCTCGCCGCCGGCTTCCCGAACCTGCTGGTCAACGGCTCGTCCGGCATCGCGGTCGGCATGGCGACGTCGATCCCGCCACACAACCCTGCCGAATGCATCGACGCCGCCATCCACCTGCTCGACCATCCCAAAGCCACCGTCGACGACCTGATGAAAATCGTCACCGGCCCGGACTTCCCGACCGGCGGCGTTGTTGTGGAAACCAAGGAAGGCCTGCGCGAAGTCTACGCGACCGGCCGCGGCGGTGTCCGCGTGCGCGCCAAATGGACCAAGGAAGACCTCGGCCGCGGCATGTGGCGCGTGATCGTCACCGAGATCCCCTACCAGGTCCAGAAATCGAAGCTGATGGAGCGTCTGGCCGAACTGATCGAGACCAAGAAGGCTCCGCTGCTCGAAGACGCGATGGATGAATCCACCGAAGACGTTCGTGTCGTCCTCACGCCGAAATCGCGCACCGTCGACGCCGAAGTCTTCATGGCCTCGCTGTTCCGCCAGTGCGAGCTGGAAACGCGCTTTCCCGTCAACATGAACGTGCTCGACCATGGCGTGCCCAAGGTCATGGGCCTGCGCGACATGCTGAACTGCTATCTCGATCACCGCCGTGAAGTGATCGTCCGCCGCAACAAGCACCGCCTCGGCAAGATCGAACACCGCCTCGAAATCCTGGACGGCCTGCTCAAGGCCTACCTGAACATCGACGAAGTCATCCGGATCATCCGCTACGAGGACGATCCCAAAACCGTCATGATGAAGAAGTTCCGCCTGAGCGAGATTCAGGTCGAAGCCATTCTCAACATGCGCCTGCGCGCCTTGCGCAAGCTCGAAGAGATCGAGATCAAGCGCGAGCACAAGGAACTCTCGGAAGAGAAGGCCAATATCGAGAAGCTGCTCGCCTCGACCGACCGCCAGTGGACCGAGGTCAAGCGCCAGCTCAAGAACGCTCGCGAGATCTTTGATCCGTCAAAGAAACTCGGCAAGCGCCGCTCGAAATTCGACGTCGCGAAAGAGATCGACACCGAAGCCGCCCTCGAAGCGCTCATCGTGAAAGAGCCGGTCACGGTCGTGCTCTCCAACATGGGCTGGATCCGGGCGCTCAAGGGCCACAACCAGAAGCTCGACGATCTGAAGTTCAAGGAAGGCGACGAGCTCGCCCTCACGCTGGAATGCCAGACCACCGACAAGGTGATCCTCATGGCCTCCGGCGGCCGCGCCTTCACGCTCGGCGCCGACAAGCTGCCGGGGGGCAGGGGCCATGGCGAGCCGATCCGGCTCAACCTCGAAGTGCCCGAGTCCGAAACCATCGTCAGCATGTTCGTGCCGCAGGACAAGACGCGCCGCATCGTGGCGTCCTCCAAAGGCTATGGCTTCATCGTGCCGGAGGCGGAGCTGATCTCCTCCACGCGCAAGGGCAAGATCATCCTCAATGTCGGCCCGAAAGAGTCGATGGCGGTGTGCATCAAGGTCGAGGGCGATCTCACAGCCTCGATCGGCAAGAACCGCAAGCTCGTCATCTTCAAGACCGACGAGCTGCCAGAAATGGTGCGCGGCAAGGGCGTGAAGATCCAGTCATTCGGCGATGGCGGCCTGATCGATCTCAAGACCTTCAACAAGGCCGACGGCCTCACCTGGATCGACAGCGGCGGCCGTCAGCAATCCGCCGACGACTGGAAGGACTGGATCGGCAAACGCGCCCAATCCGGCCGCTTGCCCCCGCGCGGCTTCAACAAGAACGGCAAGTTCAACGGGTAGCGTGCGCTCACCAGAGCGAGCCACACCCACGACGTCATCCTCGGGCTTGACCCGAGGATCCTTCTTCGTCGCGAAAACCGCGATGAAAGACAGAAAGCAGGATCCTCGGGTCAAGCCCGAGGATGACACAGGCGCCAGCTACAAGCCCAGCCGCATGAACACCCGCGTCTCGATATCCAGGAACTTCGCCTGCTCGGTTTCAATCGCGCTCATCCAGCGCAGATAGTCTCCGCGCGCCACGTCCACGAAGCCAAGCTTGCGATAGAACGGCGCATTCCACGGCGGCGTCCTGAATGTCGACAGGTAAACCGCCTTTGCGCCCCTGGCCCGCGCTCCGCTCACGAAGTGCTTCACCAGCGCCGCGCCGATCCCGCGCTGCTGGTAAGCCGGATCAACGTCCAGCTCGTGCAGATAGACATCGTCGAAATGCATGTCGCCGATCGCAAAGCCGGCGATGCGCCCATCCACGTCCGCCACGAACGAAAGACCGCGCCCGATCGCCATCTCGTGATCGCCCAGCGAAACGACGCCCATGGAGCTGATGTCGATCAGGTCGCTGTCGCGAAACAGCTCTGCCGCAGCCCGCTCGATATCCTGCAGCCGGAAGATATCGGCCACATGCGTTGCACGCAGCGTAAAGCTCACGAAGCCATCGATCCCTGCAACGCCGTGAAGAACCGTATCGCCAGCGGCCCGTCACGCAGCGCGTTGGCATTCTCCATCATATGCACCAGCTTCAGGCGGAACACGCGAAACTCGATGTCCTCCACCGCCAGCTTGCGCAGCGTCGCGGCCATGGCGCGGTTCATCACGAAGTTGGCAGGCCGCTCACCTTCGGTTTCCGAATACACATAGTCGGAATTGACCGACAGGCTCCACGCCCGCGCCGCGATCTCCGCCGCGACCGGCAGGTAGTCTGCAACAACGCCGTCCAGCCCTGCGCCGCTCGCCGCCCGCTTGCCTAGCATGTCCGACAGCGCCTCAGCCGTACACGCCGCCACCGTCATGCCTTGACCATAAGTCGGGTTCACGCTGCTCAACGCATCGCCGATCGGGATCAGCCCCTGCGGCCACTTCGCGGCCTCCCACGCCTTGCGCCGCGTCGCCGTCGCCTTGCGGAATGTGCGGATCTCGCTGGTCGCCTCCGTACCGGAAATGCAGTCATGCACCCGCGTATCGAACGCCTTGGCATACTCCACCAGCTGCTCGATCGTCTTTGGCGGCGAGTCCTCGCCCCGTGCGCCGACCGACAGGATCCACTGATCATCCTCGATCGGCAGCAGGAAGCCGAACTGCTTGCCCGGCGGGCCGGGCAGGAAGAAGAAGCCGGTCTTCTCCCCACGATGCTCCGGCTTCTGTCTGAATTTCGCGCTGGCATAGGCGACGTTGATCCGCACGTCCTCGGTCTCGAACACGGCATGGCCATCCTCGGCCAGCTGCCGCATCAGCGGTCCCGTCATCCCCGTCGCATCAACGCACAGATCGGCCGACAGTATCTCGCCATCGTCCAGCTCAACGCCCGTGCATCTACCATCCGCGACGACGAAACGCTTCACGCTCGTCTCCTGCCTTATGCTCACCCCGGGCAGGGCGGCCACGCGCTTGCGCAGGATGCCTTCATAGGCCGGACGCGATAGGCTGGTGACGGTAAAGCCGGCGTCGCATTCATCCATCCACCCGCCGAAATCGAATACCTTCACATCCCGCCCGACCAGCATCTGCTTGGCCCCGGCGGCGACAAACTCCTGCGTGATCCCCGGCAAAAGCTTTTCCAGGCTCAGCTCGCCCGCCTTGAGCAGCTGGTGCGTATGCGCCCCCTGGCCGACCGCCATCCGTGGTCCGATCCCGTCCGGTAGCGTGTCGCGGTCCAGCACGATGACAGACGTGAACTTGCCCGCCAGCGCCGCCGCCGCCGCAAGGCCGCCCATGCCCGCGCCAACCACGATCGCCGTCTTAGCCAGTGTCGTGCTCATGCGGATCCTCAATGCGGCTCGAAATCACGTCTGCTTCGGTAGATCAGCTTCGTTAGCCAAAAACTAGCCGACCGGGCGAGCCCGTCCAAGATACGCCGCCGCCACTGGATTCATGGCCGTCATGCTGTAGTTTGGCCGCTGCCGGGGAATCGGCGGGACGAATAAAGGGGCCAGCGCCGTGGACATGATGCCGATCTATATCGTGCTGGGCGTACTTGCGCTCATCGTGATCTCCATCATCGCGATCTATAACGGGATGGTTTCCAAGCGGCAGACCGTCAACGAAGCCTTCTCGGGCATCGATGTGCAGCTCAAGCTGCGCCGCGAACTGGTGCCCAACCTGGTCGAAACCGTGAAGGGCTATGCCGCCCACGAGAAGTCGACGCTCGATGCCGTCATCGCCGCCCGCAACGCCGCCGCCAACGCACAAGGCCCCGCCGCTCTCGGCGCTGCCGAAGGTGTTCTCTCCGGCGCTCTCGGCAAGCTGTTCGCGCTCGCTGAAGCCTATCCCGATCTCAAGGCCAGCCAGAACTTCCTCAACCTGCAGACCGAGCTGTCCTCGATCGAGGACAAGGACGCCGCCGC
>CALMWO010000340.1 GCA_937873805.1 uncultured Hyphomonadaceae bacterium | reverse complement strand
GACGCCGATCTCTGCCACATCGTCGAACACGGCGGCACGCCTCACCGCGTTTCCATCGCGCAGCGCCGCGATATCGGCCCGGCTGTTGCCTCCGCGATCGCTGCCTCGGGCGATGCGATCGCCATGAAGGCGCTTCTCGAAAACTCGCAGTCGAAACTTTCAGACAGATCGGTCGAGCTGATGGTCGGTGCATCGCGCAATGCGCCCGCACTGCCGCCATTGCTGATCAATCGCGAGGAAGTGCGCCCAGCGCATGCCCTCGCTATGTTCTGGTGGTCCGCTCACCTCGAGCGCAAGCAAATCCTCATTCGCTTCTCTGCTGAGCGCACGCTGCTCATCGACATGTGCGCCGACATTTTCCGATACTCCGCTTCCGACATGGATCCCGTCGTGCGCAAGGCGCTGCAGGTGATCGAGCGTCGCCAGCGTGATCGCACTGCGATCGACCGTTCCGCACATGAGAGTCTTGAGGCTGCTATCCAGGCGGCCGCCATTACCGGCGTCACGGCGGATACGATTGCAGATATCTCCGCGCTATCGGGCATCAAGGCCACGACGGGCGAGCGCATTTTCACGGACATCGGTGGCGAAGGCATCGCGGTGCTATGCAAGGCCACCGGCCTCAAGCGCCCATTCCTGCGCGATCTCTGGATCGCGCTGCGTCGCCCTGTCGATGACGCTGATTACGCGCGCGTTTCAGAAGTCTACGAGACCATCGCGGTGGCAAAGGCGCAGACCGTGCTCCGCTACTGGAACTGGTCACTCTCATCGGCATTCGCACCGGAATCCCTCGTTTCCGATGACGAGCATGGTGAGGAGGCTGGCTTTGCGCGCGAGCTTCGCATGATTGATGCGGCGCGTCCCAAAGTGGCATACGGGCGCTAGCCGAAATCGGTCGCACGCCGGCCGGTTTTGCTGGCAATTCCCGTCAGAGTGGTTCAAGTCAATTCGGGGCGCCTGAAGAGGAGAGCCAAACGATGATCTATCTTCCCGGCCTCATTCTCGCGCTGGCCGCATTCTGGTTTGCGCTCTCTGGCGAGACCGCGCCATTGTTCCTGATGCTTGGTGCGTTGTCGGTCCTGCTCACATTGTGGCTGGTCGCGCGCCTGAAGATCGTTGATCGCGATGCCTCGCCCTATCATCGCGCGCCTCAGATGGTGATCTACGGTGTCTGGTTGATCGGCGAGATCGTGAAAGCGAATGTCGCCGTTGTTCGCCGGATTCTCGGGCCGACGCATGCGATCGATCCCGTGATGGTGAATGTCACATCAAGCGCGCGAACCAGTCTGGGCAGGGCGATCTTCGCAAACTCGATCACGCTGACCCCCGGCACGGTCACCGTCGACGTTGATGGCGACAAGCTGAAAGTCCACGCGCTGGTGCGCGAGACGTCGTCCGCAGCGAGCTTCGCGCCGATGGACCGCAAGGTCGCTGCGACCGCTGACGGCGGGAAGAGCTAGCGATGTTGCTGGTGGCAGGCGCAGCTGGGCTTCTCATAGCCATGGCCATGATGATCGCACGCGCGATCATGGGGCCGTCGCATTACGACCGGATTCTTGCGGTGAATTCGTTCGGCACGAAAACGGTGCTCTTGCTGGCTGTGGTCGGTTTCGTGTTCGGGCGTCCGGCCTTCCTGGATATCGCGATTGTCTATGCGCTGATCAACTTCGTCACCACGATCGCGTTGATGAAGTTCTTTCGTTACCGCTCGCTGGCGCAGCCGCTTTGCAATCCTGTCGCAGAGGAGGCGCGCGATGGGTGATGTGCTCTCCTGGGCGGGCGGCGGGCTCGTGATCGTGGGCGTCGCGCTGTCTGTGCTCGGCGCAGTGGGCGTTCTGCGCTTCCCCGATTTCTACACGCGCATTCACGCTGCCAGCATCACGGACACAGGCGGCGCGAGTCTTGTCCTGCTGGGGCTCTGCCTGATTGCGGGGCTGAGCCTCGTTACGTTGAAGCTGGTGTTTGTCTGGGTGTTCGTCATGCTGACGACGCCGGTTGCCGCCAACGCGCTGGCGAACGCTGCCTTCAGCTCGGGTCACAAGCCGCGCATCGGCGCGTTCCAGATTGTGCGCACGGATGAGCGGCGGAAGACGCCGCGCGGGACGGATCAGCCTTGATCGCGTTGCCGCCGTCCTTCGATGCGAACCTCGCGATCGACATCGTGCTGCTGGTCATGCTGCTGGTGGTCGCGGGCGCCATCGTGCGAACGCGCAACCTGCTTGCAGCGATCATCCTGTTCGGGATCTACTCGCTGGTCAGCGCCGTGTGGCTGGTCGTGATGGATGCGCCTGACGTGGCCTTCACAGAGGCGGTCGTTGGGGCGGGCATTTCAACAATCGTGCTGCTTGGCGCGATTCTGCTCACGCGCGGCGAGGCGGAGAAAACCGATTGGCGCAGGCTGGCGGCCCCTGCGCTGTTGTGTGTCGCGGTGGGGGGTTTGCTGGTCTATGCCGCGATGGGGCTGCCCGCGCTGGGCGATGCGGCGTC
>CALMWO010000339.1 GCA_937873805.1 uncultured Hyphomonadaceae bacterium | reverse complement strand
ATTCAGCGCATCATCGATGGCCGCCTGCCGCGCATCCCGAATGTCGGCCTCAGCATCATCGACGTACGCGATCTCGCTATCGCCCATATCGACGCGATGACCGCGCCCGGCGCGGCTGGCCAGCGGCTCATCATCAATGGCGATTTCATGTGGATGAAGGACATCGCCGCAACGCTGAAAGCCAAGCTCGGCGCGCAGGGGAACAAGGTTCCGACCAAGCCCTTACCAGACTTCGTGGTGAACATCGGCGCGAACTTCAGCTCAGCGCTGAACACGCTGAAGCCCCTGCTCCGCCGCAGCCATCGCTTCTCGTCCGACAAGGCGCGGCGCATCATCGGGCTCAAGACGCGCCCCGCCACGGAAACAGTCGTCGATTGCGCCCGCAGCCTCCTGAAAAGCCCCTGACCTAGAGCGCCTTCACCAGCGCCTTTGGCGCGATGGCGCGATAGCTCTGGTCGATCCAACCCTTCATCGTCTCGATATCGAAGTCGCTGCCGCCCTTCACACGCGCCGTCACCCAGCCAGATTTGCCAAGCCCATACCCTGTCGCCTCTACCCACGGCAGGGTCAGCGCCATCTCAAACGAGACCGGCAGTTTCACACTCATCGAGAACTCGCCCTTCACGCCAGACTCGCCGCCGAAGGTCGCGAACATCTTGCCCTTCACCTTCACGGCGTCGTGCCCCCACGGATGCTCCAGCACGGCCTCGGGATAGGTGAGCGCAAACTTGATCAGGCGTTGCTCTGCCTGCTTGACGGAAAGCTTCGGCATTGTGATCACGCCCCTATGCAGATCCGCATCGAATATCGCCCGGAGCCGGTTTTAACGCCCATCACCCCGTGGGTCCACAAAGGCGTTGATGCGGCCTACTACACCGCGACCGTATTTGATCCGCCGCGGCCTAAGCCGGTTCTCGGCAAGGGCTATCCGCTCTGGGTAATCGAGCATCGCGGCCGCTCCCTCTTCTTCTCCTCGCCGGAAGAGATCGCGCACGTCATCGACATTCTCGGTCGCAAGATACTGCCCGTGACGCGAGACCTTGGTCAGCCCTATCGCGCCGTGAACTCGCACTGGCTCTCGCGCCTGCACACCAGCTTCAAGCCGTGGAAAGTGCGCCAGGAACTGGTGAAGCGCCTGAACCAGGCGCCGCCAGCCTAACCCGGCTTGCAAGCCGGACCCGACGGCCCGGAAACCTCGACCGGAGAATCCGGCACGCCCACCTTTGCAAGAATGCCGGGCACTGTTTCGTTCAGAAGCTTCTCGCACGCCCCAGGCGCAAGATCGCGCTTCAGGACAACTTGCACCGCAGCCTCCCCAAGCGGATCAATCGTCACGCTCTCCACGACGCCATCCTTGTCCACCGCCGCCACCGCTGACGGAGGAACAACCGTGAGCCGCAATTGTTCAGGCGCCCACCCCACGGCCGAGTTGCGTGTCACGAAGATCTGCAGGTTCATGTCTTCGCCAGGGACAACCTCACCGGCCACAGTGCGCACCGACTGCCGAAGGCGGAAGTCCGATGATTTGTCGGTGTAGATGCGAACAGGCAGCGCGATCGTAGCCCCAGCCGCGATCTCGGCCATGAACGGCAAGACCGCAGCATATCCCTCGCGGTCAGGATCAAGATAAAGGTCATAGGTCTCGATGATCGGCGAAGCGGCAATCGAGAGTGGGCGCTGGTTGGAAATGCGGGTCCGCAGGGCCAGCGTTTCTGTCTTGCCGCCGTGGACGTAGCTCAGCTCTCCGATGGCGCAAACAAACTTGGCGTCGTCAAAGCCTGCGGGCATCTTGCCTTCAAGATCGAACACCGCCGTGTCCGCCACGAACGTGGCGTCGATGCTGATGGGCGCGATATCGATCCGCCGCGACGGCTCAGCGCACGGCTCGGACACCGAGATATCGCCCCTCCACACCTTGCGGGCGCGGTCAAATTCGCCTTCCGGCAAACCCCACGCGCTGATCGTCAGCCGCGGGGCGTCCAGATCGCCCCAGCCCTCATTCATCATGTGCAGGCGACGATAATCCACCTGACTTTCACGCAGCACAGGCAACGGCGTTTTGTCCGGCACAGCCTCGATGACTTCGAACTGGATCTCACTGACGATCACCGGCGCGGCGCTGGCGTTCGTCACATGCACGGTCAGCACCGGCATAGGCGCCGACAGAGGCGAACTGCCGAGAAACTCCAACCCGTCTATCCGCTTCTCGTCGCGCACCCGGTCGCGGTATGGCATGTCCGCGCGAATGGACAGGCGACCGCCAGCGCCACGCTCAGCCTTGAACTCCGTCTGCGTGATCCACCGGGCGCCGATTGCGTCCTGCTCCGCAAGCGAGACTGACGACGATATCCCCGTCGGGGTCGAGGCGCCTTTCGGCCACGCCGCCAAAGCCAGCATCGACAGCACGATCGCACCCGCCCCAATAGGCATGGCCAGCGGGTTGATGCCCGCGCGCCTGCGGGCAGAGCCCGGCAGCTTCAGCTGGTCGATCAGTTCGCGCATGTCGCGCGCGAACGTGGTGTGATTGATGAAAACCGCGTTGTGGCGCACCAGCTGCCGGATATCCTCCGGTAGATCCTCCGCACGCGGCATCGACGCGCCATCGACCAGCACCGGAATGACCCTGACGCCAGCGGCCAGCGCCGTGCCAACCTCAAGGCGAATGAAATCTCCCGGCAGATCTATGCGCCTCTGCCCCTGGGCCGTTGAAGCGCTCAACCAGTTCGCGCCAATGACCGCGAGGAATATGTCGGAGCCCCGGATCGTCGTCTCGATCTTGCGAACGAAATCCTCGCCCGGCGCCACGCTGTCGACATCGACGAACACATTCTCGCGCCCCACGCGCGCAGCCAACGCATCCGCAATGCGCCCGGTGACATGGGCAGCATCATCGCGCCTGTAGCTGACGAATATTCCGGCCACGGCCGCCTCTCCCCGATCCGGGGATAGTGCATGCCACAGGCGCCGATGCAAACCGGCGCGCATCCACACACTCCAGCGCTACGTAACGATCAGCCGACGATCAGCTTCAGCGCACGCTCGTCGCCACGGCCCAGCGCCTTGATCGCGCTCGCCGCGATCGACCGCGCATCAAGTCCGGCCTGCTCGTACATTTTCTCGGGCGTGTCGTGGTCCTGGAAAATATCCGGCAGGGTCAGCGTGCGAATGCGCAAGCCAGCGTCGAGCAAGCCGCGACCGGCCAGCGAATGCAGCACGAACGACCCGAAGCCGCCAACGGCGCCTTCCTCGATCGTGATCAGCACTTCATGGTTCTTGGCAAGATCCGCCACCAGAGCTTCATCCAGCGGCTTGGCGAAACGTGCATCCGCCACCGTTGTCGAAAGCCCCTGCTTCTCCAGCATGTCCGCCGCGACCAGGCATTCCGCCAGGCGCGTGCCGTAGGATAGAATGGCGACAGTCGTACCCTGCTTCACGATCCGGCCCTTGCCGATCTCCAGCGGCTGCGGATCTGCCAGCAGCGGCAGGCCAATGCCCTCGCCGCGCGGATAACGGAAAGCCGACGGGCGATCATCGATCACATGCCCGGTCGCAACCATGCGCTGCAACTCGGTCTCGTCGGCCGCCGCCATCAGCACAAAGCCCGGCAGGGCGCCGAGGAAGCCGATATCGAACGTGCCCGCGTGCGTTGCGCCATCGGCGCCGACCAGACCGGCGCGGTCCATGGCGAAGCGCACCGGCAGTTTCTGGATCGCCACATCGTGGACGACGCTGTCATAGCCGCGCTGAAGGAAGGTCGAATAGATCGCTGCGAACGGGCGCATACCATCGGCAGCCATGCCGGCCGCGAATGTCACCGCGTGCTGTTCGGCAATGCCGACATCGAAGCAGCGCGTCGGATACTTGGTCGCGAACGCATCAAGGCCCGTGCCCGACGGCATCGCCGCCGTGATCGCCACGACCTTCTCGTCCTTGTCCGCAATGCGGAGCAGTTCCTGCGAGAACACTTTCGTATAGGACGGCGGCCCGGCCTTCGCCTTGGCCTGCTCGCCGGTGACGACGTTGAACTTCGACACGCCGTGATATTTGTCGGCCGCGCTTTCGGCGGGAGCGTATCCCTTGCCCTTCTGCGTCACGACGTGAACCAGCACCGGGCCGGTCTCCATGTCGCGCGCGTTCTCCAGCACGTCGACCAGCGCCGAGATGTCATGCCCGTCGATCGGGCCGACATAATAACAGCCGAGCGCATCGAACAGGTCGCCGCCCATCGTGAAGTTGCGCACCGAATGCTCGGCCCGCTTGGTCCAGCCTTCAAGGCCGATCTTCCGCACCAGCCGCTTCGCGAGGTTGCGCACCTTGCGATAGCCACGCGACGAAACCGTGCGCGACAGGTAATGGCTCATCGCGCCCACCGGCGGCGCGATCGACATGTCGTTGTCGTTGAGGATGACGATCATGCGCGTATGCATGCCGCCAACATTGTTCATCGCTTCGTAGATCATGCCGGCGCTCATCGCGCCGTCGCCGACCACCGCGATCACGCTGTTCTTTTCGCCCTGCAGGTCGCGCGACACGGCAAAGCCGCTCGCCGCCGAAACCGAGGTGCCCGCGTGCGCGGCGCCGAACGGGTCGTAAACGCTCTCGTCGCGCTTGGTGAAACCGGAAAGCCCGCCGCCCTGGCGCAGGGTGCGAATGCGCTCACGACGCCCCGTCAGGATCTTGTGCGGATAGGCCTGGTGGCCAACGTCCCAGACGATCTTGTCCTTCGGCGTGTTGAACACCGCGTGCATCGCCACGGTCAGCTCGACCACGCCGAGCGCCGAGCCAAGGTGGCCGCCCGTGGTCGAAACCGCGTTGATGGTCTCGGCGCGCAGTTCGTCGGCAATCTGTCGAAGGTCGGCTTTCGACCGGCCCTTCAGATCAGACGGAGTCCGAATCTCGTCCAGCATGGGCGTCTGCGTCGTCATGGCCGATGTCTCATCCCCAATACGGGTCAATTAGTGGCGGCGATTGAGCACAAAGTCGACCGTATGTAGCAAAGATGAGGCCCGCGAACCGAAGGATGCCAGATGCTGTTTCGCCTGTGCGGCGAGATAGCGCACCCGATCCTGCGCTCCTTCAACTCCCAGAAGAGAAACGAAGTTCTTCTTCCCCGCCGCTACGTCTTTTGCCGTGGCTTTACCCAGGATGCCCGGGTCGCCCTCAACGTCCAGCAGGTCGTCCACGATCTGGAACGCCAGGCCCAGATCGTTGGTGTAGCCGGAGATCGCATGCCGCTCACTGTCCAGCGCACCGCCCAGCAGCGCCCCGACCTCGCCCGCCAGCGTGATCAGCGCCCCGGTCTTCAGCCGCTGCATCCGCGTCATGACCTGCAGGGGCTCTTCGTCATCCAGCGCCGGATACATGTCGATCATCTGCCCGCCGACCATGCCGCGCGCGCCTGCCGCCAAGGCAAGGCGCTCAACCAGCTTGCACCGCATCAGTGCATCGCGGTGCGTCTCGGGCGACACCATGATCTCGAAAGCCAGCGCCTGCAGAGCGTCGCCCGCCAGCAACGCCGTCGCCTCATCGAACGCCTTGTGGACGGTCGGCTGGCCGCGCCGGTAATCGTCGTCATCCATGCACGGGAGATCATCATGGATAAGAGAGTACGCGTGCATGCACTCGACCGCCGCCGCGCCACGCAGCAATGATTTTTCCTGCGCGCCAAACATGCGACCGACTTCGATGGTGATGAACGGGCGCAATCGCTTGCCCTTGCTCAGCGCGCCATGACGCATCGCGCGCATCAGTTGCGCTTCCGGGCCGGACGCCGGCGGAATCAATTGGTCGAGCGCAACCGTGATGCGGTCCGCGACCTCGTTGAGGCGCTGTTCGAAATCGGGATCGAGGTTAGAGATCATCTGCTCGCTCGACACCTTTGGGACCATCCGGTCCAAGCACAATTTTCTCGACCTTGAGTTCAGCTTCCTTGAGCTTCTTCTCGCAATGCGCCTTCAGCGCCGCACCACGCTCATAGATGCGGATCGAATCTTCGAGCGGCACATCGCCCGCCTCAAGCTTGTGTACAATCTGCTCCAGCTCGCGAAGAGCATCTTCGAAGCTCATCGCTGCGATATCGGTGCTGGCCTTCGGCTCTGGCATTCAGGTCTCCTGAGGGGCGCCACCATAGGCGCATCGGCGCCTGAGGCAAGCGCGGCGGATACCGCTATCAGTCGCTATTCAGCAAGCCGTTTTTGACCAACGCGTTCGACGGCCCGGCCAAGCGCAGCGCGCTTGCGCGCAGGACTGCTCGCCGCCCAAACCACCGGCGCCACCGCAAGAAGAATGATGCCAACAGCGGCGCCCGCCGCCAGAATGCCCTGTGTCGAAATCCTCGCGGATGCGCTGGTGCGTATAGGCCCGGCTTCGAACTCGAAAGAGGCGGTGTGGACGTCGGCTGGTTCGCTCATGGAGCCCTCGGGCGGTGTTCGCGCTGCACCATGCCGGACACGCAGCATCGCACAATACGTTTCTATCGCGGAGCGATGGCCGAACGGCGTGCTTACCTTTTTTGATAGATCCGGTACGACCAGTACTTGTCGCCGCCGTCATGCACATTGGCCCAACCGCGCTTCTTGAGCTCCGGCCGCAGCATCCTGTTGAACCAGCCATGCGCCGCAAGCACAACGTCGCGCCCCTCGCCGGCCGTCTCGACCAGAATGCCCGCCGCCTTGGCCGCGCGCCGGCGCGCATCGCGCACGTGTTCCTCGCCCCCGCTATGCCCCAGCATCCAGAGCAGGCGTGCGATCTTGTTCCAGTTCTTGGGCCGCATCGTGCCGCGCATCTTCGGGGGTGGCAGCGGCGCCTCGTTGAACAGCGCGTCGTGCTTCACCTCGCGGCCACGGCCAAGGTGCCCCGCCGTCTGGATCGCGCGCGGGCGGGCGCTCGAGAGAATGATGGCGTCGTCGCCGATCTGCTTCAACAGCGCCTCGGGGCAACTCTGCCCCTCTTTCAGCGAACTCAGTTCGTAGCGCGCCCACCATTCCTTGTAGTCGCGCCAGCCCATGGGCGGACCTTCCTTCGGGATCACCGCAGGACGGCCATGACGCACCACGATGATGCGGCCGGCAGACGGCGCCTTCATCGCGCGTGTTTCTGGTTTGACGGCGGCGTCCATATTCCTCAGCGGCCCTGAGCCATAGTGCCCCCCGAACCGGAAGGCGTTCCCCTTCCCGGTGCTTAGAGCATCGCGCCGAAAAGCCAAACCCGCTTCTGGGGTCCAGCTGCTAACTCACAGCAAATGCTCGAATTATCGGAAAGCAGACGACCGGATCGCCGCC
>CALMWO010000338.1 GCA_937873805.1 uncultured Hyphomonadaceae bacterium | reverse complement strand
CCAACGCGCGGGGATGGAGGGGGAGGCGGCTAACGCCGCCCTTGCTCCCGCTCCGCTAAAGTGCCTAGCTTCCACAATCCATTTCGTGGGGCACACATGCGCAAGTCACTCCTCCTCGCCGCCAGCCTTCTCGCTGCCGGCCTCCTAGCCACGCCGGTTCTTTCGCAGCAGCAGACCAGCGCCGCGGACATCGAAAAGAAATTCGACACCTACATCTCGTCTTCCGAAATGGATGGCTGGATGAAGAAGATGGCCGCCGAGCCCAATCATGTCGGCTCCCCGCACGACAAGGCCAACGCCGAAGACACGCTCGCACGCTTCAAGGCCTGGGGCTGGGATGCGAAGATCGAGGAATTCCGCGTCCTCTACCCAACGCCCCTGAAAGTGCAGCTCGATCTCGTCACCCCGCGCCGCTTCTCCGCCACGCTGACCGAGAAGCCGGTTCCCGGCGACGCCACATCATCGCGCACGAAGGCCCAGCTCCCCGCCTACGTCGCCTTCCAGGGCGATGGCGACGTCACCGCCCCGCTCGTCTATGTGAACTACGGCATGCCCGACGACTACAAGGCGCTCGAGCGCATGGGCGTCGACGTCAAAGGCAAAATCGTCATCGCGCGCTACGGTCAGGGCTGGCGTGGCCTCAAGCCGAAACTCGCGCAGGATCACGGCGCCGTCGGCTGCATCATCTATTCCGACCCACGCGACGATGGCTTCTCCGTCGACGACGCCTACCCGAAAGGCGCCGCCCGCCCGAGCCAGGGCTTCCAGCGCGGCTCCGTCGCCGACATGCCGCTCTATCCGGGCGATCCACTCACGCCAGGGGTCGGCGCCACGGAAGACGCCGTCCGCATCAAGCGCGAAGACGCGCCGACCATCCTCAAAATCCCGGTGCTGCCGATCTCCTACGGCGACGCCGAAAAATTCCTCGGCGCGCTTGATGGTCGTGTTGTGCCGTCGAACTGGCGCGGCTCGATCCCGATCACCTACCATGTCGGCGGCACGGATGCGGCCAAGGTCCACATGGTTGTCAAATCCGAATGGTCGCTGAAAACCGCCTACAACGTCGTGGCGAAGATGGAAGGCTCGCAATACCCCGACCAGTGGGTCATGCGCGGCAACCACCATGACGGCTGGGTCTTCGGCGCTTCCGACCCCATCTCCGGCCACATCGCCATGATGGCCGAAGCGAAAGCCATCGGCGAACTCGCCAAGACCGGCTGGAAGCCGAAACGCACGCTCGTCTATCTGAGCTGGGATGCGGAAGAGCCCATGCTGCTCGGTTCCACCGAATGGGTCGAAACCCACGCGGCAGAGCTGAAACAGAAGGGCCTCATCTACATCAACACGGACGGCAATGGCCGCGGCTTCCTTGGCGCTGACGGCAACCACGCCTTCCAGAACTTCGTCGCCAAGGTCGCAGCCGACGTCACTGATCCGCAAACCGGCGTCTCAGTCGATGCCCGCCGCCGCGCAGGCGCAATGGTCGAAGGCGCCGCTCCCGGCGCCGGCGAACGCTCACGCGCCGTCGCCAAGCTCGCGGGCGATGGCAAGGACATTCCGCTCGATCCGCTCGGCTCAGGCTCGGATTACTCCAGCTTCGTCCAGCATCTCGGCGTCGCCGCGCTGAACATCGGCTTCGGCGGCGAAGGCAGCAGCGGCGGCGTCTATCACTCCGCCTACGACACCTACGAACACCACTCCACCTTCGTCGACCCCGGCTTCGTCTATGCCGGCGTTCTCGCCAAGACGACCGGCCGCCTTGTCCTGCGCATGTCAGAACAGGATCTTCCGGTGCAGCGCTATGGCGACTTCGCCGACACCGTCTCGACCTATCTCGACGAGGTGAAGGCGCTCGCCACATCGAAGCGTGAAGCGCAAACGCTGCAGGCCAAGATCATCGCGGCCAACGCCTACAAGCTGTCGGATGATCCGACCGAAACAGCCGGCATGCCCACGCCGTTGAAACCGGTGCCGTTCTTCAATCTCGCGCCGCTCGAAAACGCCATCGCGCGCCTCAAGGTCAGCGCGAAGGCCTACGACACCACGCTCGCCGCCAATGGCGCAGCGCTGACGCCGGACGTGAAAGGCAAGCTGGTCGCCCTCGCAGGCAAGACAGAGCAGGCGATGACCACCGAACCCGGCCTTCCCGGCGGACGCGGCTGGTACCGGAACATGATCTACGCCCCCGGCCGCTTCACCGGCTATGGCGCCAAGACTCTTCCCGGCGTCCGCGAAGCCATTGAGGACGAACGCTGGGAAGATGCAGACGCCTACGCCGGCTACACGGCCAAGGCGATCAACGCCTATGCCGACCTGCTGGATCAGGGTGTAGCCCTGATGGGCGGCGCGCCTGCCGCAACGCCGCTCGGAGCGAAATGATGAGGCAGGGGATCCGCTCCTGTCTCGCGCTGGCGGCCCTCGCCGCCGGCGCTTGCGCGACGCCGAGCTTCGACATCGCCAAGCTTCAGCCCACACCCGAAGCGGAGCAGGTGACCCTCACCGGCTATTTCGATCTCAACGGCCTGCAATTCCGCCTTTACCCCGGCGCGTCAGGCGCCAACGCCCCCTGCCTGTCCGGCGCGCTTACGTCGCTCGCTGGCGTCCCGACGCCGGAATTCACCAACCGCCAGATGGCCCTCACCGGCCACCTCCACCGCACTACCGACCCCGAAGCCGAAAACATTCCCAACGCCTGCGGCAGCGCCCTGGTGATGCTGGCCAACGACGTCAGCGCGCCCTGAGACGCCGCTCACCCGCCCACCCACAGCGTCATCCTCGGGCTCGACCCGAGGATCTTGCTGTCCATCAACCACC
>CALMWO010000337.1 GCA_937873805.1 uncultured Hyphomonadaceae bacterium | reverse complement strand
TCGCCGTCGCGAAGGAGAAAGGCGGCTATGATGTTGTCCCCGCCAAGCGCCCTATCACCATCCGCGACCTGCTCTCGCACACCGCTGGCGTTTCCTACGGCACAGGCCCCGGCGAGAAAGCCTGGCGCGATGCCGGCATCTTCGGCTGGTACTTTGCCGACAAGGACGTGCCCGTTTCGAATGTCGTCGCAAAAATGGCGAAGCTCCCGATGGCCGCCCAGCCGGGCGAGCAATGGGTCTATGGCTACAACACCGACATTCTCGGCGTCGTGGTCGAGAAGCTTTCCGGCAAATCGCTCGACGTGTTCCTGAAGGAGCGTCTGATCGATCCGCTTGGGATGTCTGACACTGCCTTCTGCCTGCCACCGGAAAAGACGAACCGCCTCGCCGTTGTCTATACGGCTGTCGACGGAAAGGCCGAGCGCGCGCCTAATCCCGGCAAGTGGGAAGGCTCGGGCCATATCGGTCAGGGCCACTATGCCGGCGGCCCTTGCAAGGCCTTCGCCGGCGGCGCCGGGCTTCTCTCCACTGCGCACGACTATTCGCGCTTCCTCGAAATGCTCCGTCAGGGCGGCACGTTCGAGGGCAAGCGCTACATCTCACCTGCCTCCGTTGATCTCATGTCGCATGACACGCTCGTCTCAGCGCCCTACCAGGCCGGCCAGGGCTTCGGGCTCGGCTTCCGCATCACCAAGGACCCGAGCCTGATGGGCAATCTCGGGTCGGTCGGCGATTATGGCTGGGGCGGCGCCTACCACTCGACCTACTGGGTCGATCCGAAGCAAGGTCTCACCGTCGTCTACATGACGCAGCTCATCCCCGCAGGCGGGCTGGAAGAACAGGCGAAGATCCGCGCGCTGATTTATTCAGCGCTGCAATAGTCAGTTCTTCGGCGGCAGATACGTAAAGACACCACACACTTTCGGCGCGCCTTCCGGCGGCCACGTGTCGCCGCCGAACGCCGCAATCGAGATTGTGTAGTCGGCGCCCTGCTGAAGCCCCGCCGCCATGGCGATGAAGGCGGTTGGCTCGGCGCCGCAGAAGCCGCCCTTGGTCGCTTCCTTGGGCACCGTTTCCAGCGTGACATCATGCATGTCCACGCTCGGGGAACCCGGCGGCGGATTGGCCGTGACAACAACATCGCCGCCGAACAGCTTCTTCCAGTCGACGCTCGTTGCCTGTTCCGCGGCGCCCGGCATCAGCTCGGTCTCGAACAGAACGCCGGTCGCCGTCTCAAGCACCATCGTCGGTGCCACGTTCGGATCGGGCCGCGGCTTGACGCTGAGCGTGATGTCTCCGGTCACCGATTTCGCAAGGTCCGACAGCGCCGTGAATGTCACGGGCGCCGGCGCAGGCATCGCCTCCGCCTGCGGAACAGGCTCTTCCTTCGCAACCTCTTCAACCGCCGGAGCGGGCTGGCAGGCAGCAAGTGCGATCAAGCTGGCGAATGAAAGTGCGCGCATGATCAATGCACCACGCTGTACATGAACGTTCCACACAATGCGGTCTCATCCTTTGGCGGCCACTGGTCGCCCGCGAACGCTGCGACCGTCAGGTCCTCCGCTCCGGGGCTCTTTACGACATAGGTCGCGATAAAAGCGGTCTTCTCGCAGAACCCGCCATTCGGCGCATTGGCCGGAATGGTCTCGTTGTCGATCGCATACATCTCGATCTTCGCGACATCGATCTGCGCGCCAGTGGTGTCGATGAAGAACGGCTTGAAGTCGAACGGCTTCTCGCCCTGCGTCGCTCCACCCGGCATCGACGTTGTCTCAAGCCGGTAGCCGCTGCTGAACGCGAAGACCGCACCAGACGGCATATTCGCGCTCGGCTGCGGCGTTGGCGTTACCGTCAGCGTGCCCGGGGTGAAGCTCATCGCGGTCTTGGAGGTGGCGTCATAGGTCCGCGGCTCGCCAACTGCAGCAGGCGTGAACGGCACAGACGGATCGTCCTGTCCCATTTCTTCCGGCGTCGGCGCAACGGCTGCAGATTCCTCGGCCGGCTTCGTTTCCGGCTGGCAGGCAGCCAGCGCAAGCAATGAAGCCGCCGCGAGAATCAGGATGCGCATGGGTTCCTCCAAGTGTGGAGAACCCTAGCGCGCAGCATCCTACTTCACCAGACCAAGGCTCCGCGCCATCACGTGGAAGATCTCGTTCTGCTCGACCGCGCCCGAGAACAGGTTCGCACCCGGCCCACCGGCAAAGATCGCCACATCTTCCCCGCCATGCGTTTCCGAGCCCAGCGGGATCAGCGACTGCTGCAGGAAGCCCAGCGCCGTCGTGTCCACATTCGTCAGGTCCGGCCGCTCGCACAGCCATTTGCCATCCGCCTGCGGCTTGCACACAGAGCCCGGGCCGTTGGCGAACGACAGCGTCGTGTAGGGCTTGCCGTCGAGCGCCTTCACCAGCTTGTCGTTCTCCTTCACGAGACCGAGGATCGGATTCCCGCGCTGCGGATAGCCTTGCAGGATCAGCGTGTGGGAGTGGTCCGCCGTCACGATGATCAGCGTGTCCTTCGGATCGGTCGCCGCGACCGCCGCCGCGATCGCTTCGTCCAGAGCCGCCGCATCTCCCAGCGCGCGCTGAGCGTCGCCCGCATGCAGGCCGTGATCGACGCGGCCGCCTTCGACCATCAGCACATAACCATTGGCATTGCGCGACAGGCGCGTGATCGCGGACTTTGTCATCTCCGCAATCGACGGCTCGCCCTTCCCGTCCTTGGCGCGATCAAGCTCGTACTGCATGTGCGACGGCTCGAAGAGACCGAAGATCTGGCCATCGCTGTTCCAGTTGAACGCGTTGAAGCCTGCGCGGTCGATGACGGCCGTGCGGTTCGGCGCGCCCGCTTTCCACTCGTCCACCAGATTGCGGCCATCAACGCGATTGCCTTTCTGGTTGGCGTATTCAGGGTCCGCCACGGTGTTGGGCAGGAAATTGGTGCGCCCGCCGCCCAGGATCACGTCGAAGCCGTTCCCATGCGCCGACTGCCACGCCACCAGCTGTGAAGCGATGTCGGTGCATCCCGCGGCCTTGCCGGCGGCGGAGACATCCTTGTCGCTCTCCCAGTCGCGCTCGACTGTCTCGGCATAGGTAGCGGCCGGCGTCGCGTGCGTGATACGCGCGGTAGAGATGATGCCGGTGGCCTTACCGGCGTCTTCCGCGATCTCCCACAGGCTGGTCGTGCCGCTGGTTTTCGCCGAAGCGCAATCCTTGATGTTCGCAGCCTGCGTCACGCCAAGCGTGCCGTTGTATGATTTCACGCCCGTCGTCATTGCAACGGCCGTCGGCGCCGAGTCCGCCACCTGGCTGTCATGCGTGTAGGTCTTGGAGAAAGCTGAGTAGGGCAACTTCTCCATGGCAAGCTGATAGCTCTCGCCATCAAGACCCTTTGTCTGGCCCGCATAGATCCGCGCGGCCGTGATGGTCGAAATGCCCATGCCGTCGCCGACGAACAGGATCACATTCTTCGCGTGGCCCGCTCCGCGTTCGGATGCGCGGGCCGCAACCGCATTGTGCCCCTTCACATAGTAGCTGTCCTGCGCCTGCACGGGCGCGACCGCATTGTATGAAGGCTGCCAGGCCGTCGCGCACGCCGCAGCGCCAAGCGCAACGACTGACACCGCAAGCACAGTCCGGATCATGAACATCTCCCACGCAAGACCTGAATCGCGGGGAACCTAGTCCAGTGATGCGACAGTTCCGAGTCGTTTGTTCTCAGCGCTGTTTCACAAGAAAATGCCCCGGACGTGGCGCCCGGGGCCGAGTGTGAGGATCATGCAGAGAAAACTCAGGCGGCTTTCGCGAACTGCTGCGCCGGCCCGCGGTCGATCAGCGCCAGCAGGGCGCGGACTTCCGAGCGGCCAGAAAGCTCGCTCATCGTCAGCCTGCCGTCAGACGGCGTGTCGAAAACGGTGCGGCCCTCAAGCGCCAGGCCACGGTGAACAACGCGATCGCGCAGGCGCCACACGGCCTGGAAGCCAGCTTCCTTGGCCATCTCGGCGACGCGGTCGTTGATGATGACGCCAACCTTTGAAGGCAGCGACGAAACCCGGTTCATGATCACATGCCACTGCTGAACGGGCATGCCGGCGCGCTTGCGGTCGAAGCGGACGGTGTCGATCATCTCGCGATAGTTGATGCGCGGCGCGGCAGCCGAACCGAGCGGGGCAAACAGGCCGTGCATATCGGCCGGGCTCTCGTTCATCGGCGTCAGGATCACATCAGCCAGCAGGTGCGCTTCGTAAACGTCGGCAAGGCTGCCTGACGAGGTGTCGATCACCAGCAGGTCGTAACCATCCATCTTGGCCATGCGGATCAGTGGCTCGAGACGGCCCGAATGCTTGGGCTTCGCGTTGGTGCGGGCGTCCTGTTCCATGTCCATGAGCATCACATGGTCGGGGCTCTCAAGCCGCGATGCGCGCCGGAGTGTCAGAAAATTGGACA
>CALMWO010000336.1 GCA_937873805.1 uncultured Hyphomonadaceae bacterium | reverse complement strand
AGCTCGGCCTGACGAAAGCAACCATCGCTGAAATCCTCACCAAGCCAATCGCCGACATTCAGGCTGCCTCCGAAGGCAATGTCGTTGCTGGTTCCGGACCCGTCGTCACCGGCGTGTCGATCACCCGTCACCCGTTCGACCCGGATGGTCCTCCGCAATCCGCCGATGTGCCGCTGCTCATCGGCTCGAATCGCACCGAGGGCACATCGCTCGACGGCCCACGCGACCCAACCCTGTTCGACCTTACCTGGGAAACGCTCCCCGCAGCTATCCAGAAACAGTTCAAGGGCAAGAACCCGAAAACAATCATCGATCTCTACCGCAAGAACTATCCAAACATCGAAGCGCCCGAGCTTTACTTCATGGCTGGCGCCGATGGCCGCTTTATGCGCGGCAGCGTCACCATCGCAGACCGCAAGGCCGCGCAAGGCGCAGCTCCTGTGTTCTTCTACCACCTCGACTGGACGACGCCTGTTGCAGGCGGCAAGCGCTACGTGCCCCACGCCCTCGATATCGGCATGGTGTTCGACAACGTTGCCAAATCCGAATCCATGTCCGGCACAGGCCTCGAAGCGCAAGCCATTGCCGACCAGATGTCGGAAAGCTGGCTCGCCTTCGCCAGGACCGGCAACCCATCCAACCCGAAAGTTGGCGATTGGCCGACTTACACGGCAGCGGCGCGCAACATGATGGTCTTCCGCACCACTCCCGGCGTCGAAGTCGATATCCGCGCCGCAGAACGTGCGGCCACGGCGTAGCGAGACAGAACCCGGCGGCCGAAAGGTCGCCGGGCACAGTCTTTCCCTCGCCACCGCCAGCAACACGCCCTAGCTTCGCCCTCACAGGGGACGCTCATGGCCAACCAGACACTCGACACTTTCATTCGCGAAGCCCTCAACCGGGGCGAACAGCGCGACCGCATCGCGAGCGCGCTCGTCGCCGCCGGCTGGACGCAAAAGGAAGTCGACGCCGCGCTCGATGACTACGCCGTCACAGACCTCGGCATGGCCGTCCCCAAGCCTCGCCCTTATGTCTCCGCCCGCGAAGCCTTCCTTTATGTGGTCCTGTTTATTCTGCTCGGCATCGTCGCCTGGAATCTGGGCTCGCTGCTCTTTGCGCTGATCGACACCGCCGTGCATGACGAGCTGGAAGAGGGCTATGGCTGGGCCATCGATCGCGGGACGCAGATCCGCTACGCCATCGCCGCCCTCGTCGTTGGCGGCCCGTTGTTCGCCTGGCTCGCCCTCCACATACGCAAGCAGCGCCGCACCAACCCCGCAATGCAGCGTAGCCGTGTCCGTAAATGGCTCACCTACGCTACGCTCATCATCGCCTCCTGCACGCTGATCGGAGACGTCATCAGCCTCGTCTACAGTTTCCTCGCCGGCGAACTTTCCGCTCGCCTGATCCTGAAGCTGCTCGTCGTCGGCATCCTGTCTGGCGGCGTGTTCTTCTACTTCATCCGCGACGCTGAAGAGGGGGACGCCAATGACCAGCAAGCGTAACCTCGGCCCCGTCATCGCCCTTACCGGCGCAGGCATCACTGTCGCTGCCGTGGTCGCGGGTTTCATCGTTGTCGGCGGCCCGGGAGACGCACGCGAGCGCCGCCTCGATAGCATTACCATGACCCGCATCTCGCAAACGCTCAACGTCGTGCAATGCGCATTCAACGCCACAGGCGACGTCCCCGCGACACTGGAAGACGCCGCCAAGACCCGCTCAATCCTGCCAGATAAAAGCGTCGCTCCCCCGCTGTGCGGCGAGAACCAGCCCTCACCCGATCGCGTCGCCACCGGCAGCCAGCCTGCCGCGCCTGGGGACGTCACTTATCGCCCGACTGGCGGCGCGGGCATCCGCCTTTGCGGAAATTTCCGTCGCGCCCACGACGTCAACGATCGGCTGGAAGGGTACTACCCCCTGAACAGCGCCTACCCTCAGCTCGACGAAGCGCGTCCTGCTGGCATTCACTGCTTCGAATTTGAACTCATCGGGGGACAACACCTCGGGGGCAGTGTGTTGACGCAACCGGTATTCGATCCTGTGCCATAGCCCGGCCCACACCCTATATTGCCACTCATGCAAGCCTTCGCCGCACCCCTTGAAAGGCTGGTGCTCACGTCGTCGCGCAACGCGAAGCGCCGGCTGATCTGCGGTTACCTGCGCCACACCACCGATCCGTCGCGTGGCTGGGCGCTCGCAGCCATAACAGATGAAGAACTGGTCATCCTCGACAAGTATGTCCGCCATCACACGATCGAACGTTACGGGCCGGTCCGCTCTGTGACAGCAGCAAGCGGACGACCTCGTTCTTGACGTCGCTTTTGAAGGCATTCAGCGAACCCTCCGTCACAAATCTGGCATAGCGATGCGTTTCCCCCGGATTCATCGCATCCGCTGGGATAAACCGTCGCGTGACGCTGACCGGATGGAGGCTCTGGAGGCCCTGCTCGCAATCTAGACAGCCCCCAGGATTTGGCCCGCTGTGGCGCCGTGACAATTGACGAACCTCCCGCCGCATGATTCCTCTCCCCACGGTACTTGGTGGGGAAAATCATGCGCTTGACGTGGGCCGTCGTTACGGCACTTGCCTGCATCGCAATCCTGGCGGCGCCTATTCTGGCTCAATCGCCTGTCGTCGAATCAACCACCACACACATCGCCAAGACGTTCGGCATCACGCTGGAACTAGATGCGTCTTCAAAATCCGACGCCAACCTCACGTCGGCTGGGCTTTCGGAATAACTCCCGCCTCGTACGAGCGAGGTATCTCCTTGAACTGACAACGCTTTGGGTTGCCCGCGCAGCGCGGCTGCGCCACTTTCGGACTATCCGAAACGACGCGCGGCCAAAGCATGGATTTCCAGACTCAATTTGAAACCTTCCGGGAATGGGCTTTCCATTTCGAAGGAGCCTCCCAGAAATGGATGTGGACGGTGATCGCGATCACCGTGGGGTACCTGCTCGGCTCGATCGTTTCCGCCATTCTGCGATTCGTTGCCCGCAAGCTGGCTGGCCTCGCCAAGCACAATGAGGCCGATCCGCAATCGAAGACCGCCGATCATGTGATGATCGACATTCTGGGCGCGCTCATCCGGGCTGCCTTCTTGCTGGTCGCCCTCGCCATCTCCGCCAACCTGCTCGTTGGCTACAGCCTTGATGAAGCCCGCGCGTTGGCCGTCTCCGCGCTCAAGGGTCTCGCCATCCTGGTGGGGGTCTGGTTCCTCGGCTCGTGGCTTGGTTCGCGCGTGCGCAAGTTCGGCCACAAGATCGGCCGCAAGGCGACCGCTGGCGGCGAAACGCTGTTCAACTTCCTCGCCGCCCTGGTTCGTTTTGGCGCTTTCGCTGTCGGCCTCATCGCCGCTCTTCAGCAGTTCGGCTTCGATACGGCATCGCTTCTCGCCATCGTCGGCGCGGCCGGCCTTGCCGTTGCCCTCGCCCTGCAGGACACGCTGAAAGCCGTCGCCGCCGGCGTCGTCATCGCGGTCTTCCGCCCCTACCGCATTGGCGACAATGTCCGCGTCGCCGGGCAGGATGGCACCGTCGCGGACATCACACCCTTCACCACAGTCCTCAACACCATCGACAACCGGGAAGTCGTCATCACCAACGACAAGGCGTGGGGTGATGTCATCATCAACTCGTCCGTCCGCAGCCTGCGCCGCCTCGATCTGCTGCTGTCGATCGACTACGACGACAATATCGACGAAGCGATCAACATCATCAGGAACATCCTCACCGACGACCACCGTGTTCGCGACGAGCCGCCGGTCTGGGTCAAGGTCGTCGAGCTGAACTCGTCGTCTGTCGATCTGCGCGCCCGCGCCTGGGTCTCGAACAGCGACTGGTGGGACCTGCGCTGCGATACGCTGCAGAAGGTGAAGCAGGCCTTTGACAAGGCCGGAATTACGATCCCCTATCCGCATCAGGTGACGGTCACCAAGGGCGGCCCACGCGACGAGCCGTCCGAGCCCGCCGCGCCACGGGAGCCGAAGCCCAAGGCCGCAGAATGACCCAGTCAAACCCCAACGATCCGCGACCGCCCGCGAAAATCACCGAAGTCGCCTACGAGCCGGCAAGCGCAAAATCAGCGCCGCCGCGCGACGCGCAAGGCGGACCCTTCTGGAACGACGGCGACGATGCTCACACGCTTCGCCCCGTTTCGTTCTCGGGCCGCATGTTCAATGTCGGCTGGAAGGGCTGGGTTCGCCTCGCCCTCGTCTGCATCTTTGTCGGCGCGGTCTTCCAGGCCGGCGGCTTCAACCCGTTCGCCCC
>CALMWO010000335.1 GCA_937873805.1 uncultured Hyphomonadaceae bacterium | reverse complement strand
GCCATCTTGCGTACGATGTCGTGTGTGCGCTCGCGCGTCGATCCGCCCGCGCCATACGTCACCGACACATAGTCCGGCCGCAGCGGCTCCAGCCGGCGGACGCTGTCCCACAGCTTCTGCTCCATCTCCGGCGACTTCGGCGGAAAGAACTCGAAGGAAACTTTTGGCGCGCTCATGCCGCCGACCTTTTTACTGACTTCACACTATCCGCCGCCCACACCATCACGGAAACGCCCTTGTCGTCCGGCGCGCGGAACATCTTGGATGACTTTACAGCAAGCCCCGCCTTCTCGCCCCAGCGCGCCAGATCCGCCTCGCTGACGCCAAGGTGGCGATGCGCGTGATCGGTCCGCAGGTGTTCGAGCGAATGCGGCGCGAACTCCACGATCACCAGCCGGCCACCTGGCTTGAGCACGCGCGCCGCTTCATTCAGCGCACGCGCCGGATCATCCAGGAAGTGCAGCACCTGGTGGATGATCACGAGGCTGGCGCAATGATCAGTATAGGGAGACGCCGTCGCATCGCCATGACGCACCGACGCATTGGCCGCGCCCTGCAGCTTCGAGCGCGCGACCGTCAACATCTGGTGAGACAGGTCGATGCCCTCGACGCGACGCGCCTTGCCCGCGAACAGCGACAGCATGCGCCCCGTGCCGGTCCCGAAATCGATGACCAGATCGAACGGCCCCGCGCCGGCGGCGCTCATCACGGCCTTCTCGATATCGGCTTCCGAATAATGCAGCGCCCGCAGCTTGTCCCACTGATCGGCCACGCGGGAGAAATACTCGTCTGCGGCGCCAGCCCGTTCAGCTTTCACTTCGGCAAGGCGCGTGCGATCCCGGCGAATGTCAGCGTCCTCAGGGTCGATGGCCGCATTTAGCGTATCAACCAGCGTGCGCGCCCGGCCCTCGACCGGCAGGCGATAGAAAACCCAGGCGCCCTCCGGCAGACGCTCGATCAACCCTGCCCCGGTCAGGAACTTCAAATGTCTCGACAGGCGGGGCTGGCTCTGGTTCAGGACTTGCGCAAGTTCGCCTACTGACAGTTCGCCGTGGGCGAGAAGCGCGAGAATCCGGGCTCGCGTCACCTCACCGGCGGCGCGAAGCTGCTGGACAAGAACGGACAGCGCTGCGGATTCCATATAAACGTATAAGCATATCCTTATATGAAATTCAAGATGCGCCGAAGCCACACGTCGGACGAGGAAAATGCTCGGTTTACGTTTACCAGGTTATCCGAAGTCAACGGGTGTTGACCCCTACGTCACCCATACACATATCGACCCGATCGCTGGGAGCGCTTCCACCATGAAATCCACACCCGCTTCCCTGACAGGCGTCGCTTCTGCGCTCGCCGCCCTGACCTTGTCGGGCTGCATCACTGCCGGCGCGAATCCCGAAGACCCTTATGAGGACTTCAATCGCCAGATGTTCGCCTTCAATGACGGACTGGACCGGGCGGTGCTGGAGCCTGTCGCCAAAGGCTATCGCGCAGTCACGAATGAGCCCGTCCGCGAAGGCGTCGGCAACTTCACCAGCAACCTCAATGAGCCGCTGACTTTCGTGAACCACATCCTGCAATTCCAGATCCCTGACGCTGGCGCCACGCTCGGCCGCTTCGTCGTCAACACCACTGTCGGCATCGCAGGCATCTTTGACCCGGCATCCGCCATCGGCATGCAGCGCACGAAGGAAGATTTCGGCCAGACTCTCGGCAAATGGGGCGTCGGTGGCGGGCCCTACCTGGTCCTGCCCTTCCTCGGCTCGTCCAACCCGCGCGACGCATTCGGCATGGGCGCCGATCTCGCTCTCAACCCGCTGAACTATCCTCAATTCGAAAGCGACGCCGAGATCCGCACGGGCATCGCGGCACTCGGCGGAATCAACGCCCGCGAAGGCGCGATCGAGGCGATCGACGAGGTCCGCAACCAGATCGACCCCTATACGACAGTTAGGCGTTTGTATGACCGGACAAGGGCCCAGGACATCGCGAACGCACCAGTTCAACCGAATGAAACCGAAAAACTGCCCGAAAGCGAACTAGACTTCTGATCGGGTCAAACGTGGAGGCTTTAATGAAAATGTTCAAAAAGCTGGGTATGCGCTCCCTCGCAACCGCCATTGTTCTTGTCGCTGCAACGCCCGTCGCGTTCGCCGACAAGAAGTCGGAAGCGTATGTGCAGGCGAACGCCAACAGCGTTCTCCAGGTGCTGAACGACAAGTCGCTCAGCGAGGCAGCGCGCGAGGCGAAGTTCGGCGAGTACATGAACAAGTTCGCGCACATGCCGACAATCGCGCGCCGCGTGCTCGGCGTGAATGCCCGCTCGGTCAGCGAGCCGGATTTCAATAAGTACTACAAGACCTTCGAGCACTACGCCCTTGAGGTCTATCAGGTCCATTTCGACCAGTTCCGTGGCGAAGCGCTGCGCGTTGTGGGTTCGAAGGACGATGATGACCGCCGTTCGAAAGTCGAAACCGTCATCAAGAGCTCGCAGACCGGCAAGGACACCAAAGTCTATTGGGACGTCCTCAAGAGCCAGGACGGCGCGTCCTATCGCGTGCGCGATGTCGGCATTGATCTCGGCGGCTCGGTTCTCTGGCTCGCCCAGGAACAGCAAGCCCAGTTCGAGAGCTTCCTGAACCGCAATGGCGGCAATATCGACAAGCTGATCGGCCGCATCAACGTGCTGCTGGCTGACATGGAACAGCGCAAGAAAGACGGTCGCGGGTCGGCCTTCAAACAGAACGGCTGAGCCATCACGACCTATCACTGATAGATAACTGAAAACTCATTCAGTTTACTGCATCGGGTACTCGACGGTTTCCAAACCCGCGTGTACCTGACACTATCTGGCTGGAGGGAACCTCACGGCCGCAAGGGAGCTAACAACGATGATCCGCAAACTTCTGGCCGCCGCCACGTTCGCGCTGGCCCTCTCGCCGGTCGCTCTGGCGCAAGACGCCCCGAAATTCTCGACCAAGACCTCGACGATCGGTCAGATCCTCGACAACGCCGAAGCCAAGGCTGCTTTCGCCAAAGTCCTGCCGGAAGTCGCCGTTGCTCCGCAACTCGAGCAAGCCCGTGAAATGACGATCGAAGACGTCAAAGGCATGGCTCCGGAATACTTCCCGGAAGACAAAGTCAAAGAACTCGACGTCGAACTCGCGAAGATCAAGTAGCGAAGACGTCTCGTCCGCCGGCTCTACCAGCCGGCGCGAGATCAAGAACAGGAAGGGCGGATCCTAACGGGTCCGCCCTTTTTCTTGGGACTTCTGCCGCAAACATGATCCGCGTCAGTGCGCTGCGACACGGCGTACGTGGAACC
>CALMWO010000334.1 GCA_937873805.1 uncultured Hyphomonadaceae bacterium | reverse complement strand
TTCGGCTGAAGTTCTTCCCCCGTTCGCGGCCGGGGCCAACCTGACCTAGTCGATCACGCCGGAAAGCACAGCGCCAAACGTCGGCGTCGCCAGCACGGCGCCGGCCTCAACCGCCCGCAACGCAAGTTCTTCAAGCAGGTCCGCAGGCACGCCGTAGTCTGTGGGCGTCCGGCTTACATCGTGCGTGAAGAAGAATAGCCAGCCCTTTGCATCGATTGCGGTTTTGAGTGCGGCGAGGGCGCGGCGTCGATGCATCGCTGATGCGCCCAGTTCAACAGCACGCAACTGGCTGCGATCGCACTCGCCGACATTCACGCCCGGCAGTATGCCGCGTCCTGTCGCAAACACGTCTCCCACCCAGCGCTTCGCCGAATACGTCGTCTCGCCATAGGGAAACGCAAACGAAGACACAGTCTCGTGGTGGCTGATCTCCGCGAGAGCGACAAGGTTCTCGCCGATATCACGCTCGACTTTGGCGAGATTGGCTCGCGCACAATCCAGATGCCTGTGCGTGTGCGCACCGATCTCATGGCCACGCGCACGCAGCTCCGCAAGCGTAGCCCCGTCGAACATCTCGCCCATCACAGGGCTGCGTTGTCCGACGAACGACGTGCAGGCGTAGAACCCGGCGCGCCCTCCATGGCGTTCGACTATGTCGGCGCCGTTCAGGGCAGACTTTGGAAAATCATCAAACGTGAAAGACACGACCGGCCTGTCCGGCGCCACATCCGCCTGACACGCCTTGCGCCATTGTACGACACGCCGCTGCACCTTTGCCGGCGGCGATCGCGAAGGAACGTAGGTCCACTCCACCATCACAGAGCCTCCGAATAGACGAGCGCACGCCACGTCTTCAGCGCGCGGCCGCGAACGGCGAGGGGCAGGCTCTCCGACTTCGCAACATCCGCCGCGAGCCACTTGAAAGACTTGCGAAAAGGCATCGCGCGCAGACGCGTCGCCATGCGGAAGAGGGGCATCGCAGCCGCATCATCGGGATGCCGCGCAGCCATTCGCGCAAAGTTGCTGCCGGAGCGCGCATACTTGCCCATCAGCTGCGCCGCACTGTCGAGGCCCAGATGCGTCGCTGTATTGTCGATATGCACGATGGGAAACAGCTTCTGGGCGTTCAGGCCCCAATCGGTATCTTCCCAGCCCCAGCCCGTGAAACTCTCATCGAACGGGCAGGCTTCCAGCACGTCGCGATGCACAAGCACGTTGGACGAGAACACATACCGCCCCGGCGCTTTCCTGCGCTCCTCGGCCGGAATGCACTCCGACATGCGCGCCTGCCAGCGATGCAGGGCGTAGGTGCGATCATTCGGCGCCGACAGCAGGGAATAGCCGCCGACGATGATGGCAGGCCCTCCGGCGCGGTCGATTGCGTCGAGATATGCCTGCAGGAATACCGGTGTATCCGGCGTCATGTCGGCATCGACCAGGAGGACCCAGTCGGCCCGCGCATGAGCTATGGCGGCGTTACGCGCAGCTGCGCGGCCGCGATTGTTGTGTGCAGAGACGATCAGGACCGCAGCGCCTGCGTGGCCCGCGCTGGCTTGCATGCGCGCGAGGAGATCGTGGTCCCGGCTGCCATCATCATAGACAATGATCTCGATCGCTTCCCTGGCTTCGCATTGAGCCAGGCCTTCCAGCAGGGGGGTCACATCATGGCGCAGCGTCGGTACGCAGATGGAGATGCGTGGCTCGGCGCCACCCCAGAAGACGTTGTCGTGCAGCGTCTCGAGATTGCGAAGGCCATGCGTGCGGTCGATGACGTAGCGTGTCGGATGCATGCTATCTGCACCTCTGCTTGTCGCCGAGCAGGCGCGGGATCGTCATCACCACGATCCCGGCGTCGAGCCAGATCGAGGCGCGCTTCACATAATCCATGTCCAGCCGAACGCGCTCGCGCACTTCGTCAGGCGTGTGGCAGGGCCCCCGCGATCCATTGATCTGCGCCCAACCCGTCATGCCGGGCTTCATGCGATGCCGGTGAGCATAGTCGCCAACCGTGCGCGTCACTTCGATGGAACCCGCCGTCATGCCGACCGCATGCGGGCGCGGGCCGACGATCGACATCTCGCCCTTCAGCACGTTGAGCAGTTGCGGCAGCTCGTCCAGGCTGGTCAGGCGCAGGAACCGGCCAAGCCGCGTGATGCGCGGATCGTTGGCGGTTGTCTGGCGGATGATGCCTTCTTCAGCGCGCTTGTCCGGCCGCATCGTGCGGAACTTCCAGACGCGAATGATCTCGTTGTTGAAGCCATGCCGCTTCTGCCGGAAGAACACCGGCCCGGCACTGTCCAGCCGCACCAGCAGGGCGATCAACGCCATCGGCAGGGCGAACACGATCAGCGCGGACGTCGCAACGCAGACGTCGAACACACGCTTGATGGCGGCGCGGCGCATATCCTTGGGCGCGCCGGAGATGTAGGCCGCGGGTGCATCCACCACGCGGGCCAGCGAGGTCTGCTCCGGGTTGAACCCGTCGAGGTCCAGAACGAGGATGATTTCCTGCGGCAGGTTGCGGATACGGTCGATCAGCTCGCGTACCCGTGCCTGCGCCGTCGACGTGACCGTCACGACGATCCGGTCGATGTCCGGCAGGCCTTCCCAGGCCAGCAGGTCATCGACGCCGCCGAGAAACGGAGTATCGCCCATCAGGGTGGCTGCGCTTCGCCCCGCGCGATCGTCGAAATAGCCGACAATGTTCAGCTCGCGCTCCTGGACGTTGCGCGAAACGATGCGCGCGGCAGCATGGGTCGCACCCACGATCACCACATTGTCGGACAGATGCCCCTTGCGCATCGCGGCGCGGACCATCCCGATATAGTTGGCGTGCAGCGCAAAGATGCCCAGCGCGTTGGCGGCGCAAAGCCCAGCAAACAGCGAAAGCTGTGCTGGATCGATCTTCGCGATCGCGATGAACATCAGACCCATCGCGCTCGAAGCGCCAAGCGCGACGCGAAGCATGTGGCCAAGCACGGGATCGGCGTAGCGGAAGCGATATCCTCCGGCAATCCACACGCCCGTGACGCACAGCACGGACATCAGCATGTAAGGCAACGCCGCGCCGAACGGTATCGCCAGCAGGTCGATGCCCTGCGACAGGCAAAGCGCAAGCGTGATGAGGATGGCCGCAGCAGCATCGATGAATCGCGTCGCGACACGTACGCCGCTGCGATGCACGAAGCGCCGCCGCCGTGCAGTCTGGATCACGACAGGCGCAGACCTGTCGCTCTCCCGCCGCCCGGTTTCGGTGGGTTTCGGCCTGTCGGCCCAGGCCAGTCTCTCTGCACGCATCGAATGTCCACAACGCTCGAGGGCCCCT
>CALMWO010000333.1 GCA_937873805.1 uncultured Hyphomonadaceae bacterium | reverse complement strand
GATGAAGGGCAGCGGCTCCGTGGCACTGGCATAATTCTCAAGACTCGCCAACCGGAAGGCGAGGAAAAGCTGGTCGCGGGTGCCGTCGCTCATGGTCGCGACCGCAGCAATACCGCCATTGGCTCGCCGTCCAACCACGACCGGATGGCCTTTGTCATCGATATCGGTCTCGATTCTGGCAAATTCACCGATTGTCGTTGCCGTGAACAGTTCGCCTGCCCGCGCAATGAGCGGATCTTGCTGTTCTGCGCGGATCGTTGCCATGGCCGACGTCACCAATTCGCGCGCAACCGATAGCTCGAGATAGCGTTCGAGGGCGAGATGCATCTGCGCTGCCGCCGCTTCGCGTTCGGCAACGGCGTGATTGACCTCGCTCTGGCTCAGATAGGCAGCAAGGTCGTCCTTTGCCGCCTTCTCGGCGAGAATGGCTGCCTCGATTTCGCTCTCGATCTCGCTAACACGCGATGTCTGCTCGGACAGTTCCGCGCGAACCTCATCGAGGTCGCGTTCATCCCATTCCGCCCGCAAGGTAGCGAGATCAAGCTTGTCGCCCACGTCCGTCGCGGTGCGTTCCGCCAGAGCGATCTCATTGCACAAAGCCATACGTGCTTCACACCGTGAAGCTGCGTCCAGAAGGGCCCCATCATCGCCGCCATCAAGTTTTGCCGAAGCCGCGAGCCGAGCCAGCTCCTCCCGAGCGGTGCCAAGGGCCTCTTGCGCCTGGTCGGCCTCGACCTTCGCCTCTTCAAAGTCGGGCAGTACCCCGTCATATTGCGTTTGCGCTGTTGCGTTGTCGGTAAATCGGGCCAGCACCATCTGCGCTGCAACCACACAGTCTTCGCCGATCTCGATGGCGAGTTCGGTCGCGAGGCTGCGGACATCCTTCGCAAGGCTCGTCTCGTCGTCGTCCATGCGCTTTAGCCGCTGGCGGGCCTGCCCTATTGCCGTAAGCACACCGCGTGCGCCCACCCATTCGGTGATCGCACTGTTGGCATCTGCCGGCGAAATGTCGGGTTTGAGCCCCAGCGCACCTGTTGCCGCAGGCCATGCCGCATCCCAGGCGGCCTGTGCGTCCGACAATTGTTGCACTTCCGCCTCAACCAGCTTGTGCTGCCGCGCCAAGTCCTCCCGGTCCCGCGTGTCCCTGGCATATTCGGCATGTGCTTGTTCGTGCCGGGAAATGGCGTTTTGCACCGCGCTGACCCGGGCCGCGAACGACAATGTGGTATCGAGCTTGCGGCTCTGTTCGATTCGCTCGAGCAGCTCCACGGCCGGCGCAAGCTGGGCCTCTTCCAAAGCCAGTGCATTTGCCGAATTCCGCAAGCGTTCTGATTCATCCAGCACCAATTGTCGGGCCTGGGCAAATTGGAGCAGCGACGCCAGTTCCGGGTGTTTGACCAGAACTTGCGGAAAACTGTTCCCCCATTGCGCGATGCGCACTTCGCCTTGTGCGACAAGCGCGGCCGTCTCGGCCTCTGCCGCGGTGACCGCAGCCCTTGCCTCCGCGACGCGCCGCAACGCGAGTGCGAGCGATGCAGCCCGTTCTGCCTCTGCCGCGCGGCGATCGGCAAGTTCGTCTGCAGACACGATTGCCGTTTCCAGACCGTCAGCAACGGCAAGGCGAGCAGCGCCGTCATCGGGCAGCTGTCCCGCGACATATGCCGTCTTTATCGGCCTCCAGGCATCGGCGCGCAGAGTGCGCGCCTCGGCAAGTGACGCATCACTTGCAATGGTCCCGGATGCCTGAAGCGCGCCAATCTCAGCCTCACCGGCTGAAATCTCGCGCTCGGCCTGTCGCTTCAGCTTGGCCTGATCCTCGATCTGCGAGGTCAATGTCTCGCGCGCGGCCTGCTCACTGCGAATATCGTCAACGCTGGGGCATGGCAGGGTGGCAAGCGCATCGATGGTCTCGAAGCCAAGCGCCTTGAGCCGTCCGGTCAATGTTGCGCTGTCAGTTTCCAGCGCCTGCTGACGTGCCTGGTGCGCCGACTTCTGGGCCGCAAGGCTGGCAAAGGCCGATGACGACGCCTCGGGCGGAGCATCATGCCCCGCCAGGCGTGCCGCTTCCAAACGATCGTCAATTGTCGCAAGCGAAGCCGCCAGTTCGCCAAGGCGCTTTCTGGCAGAAGCCAGACTTGGACGGCGCTCCACCATCTCGTCGGCAGCCGAGCGCACAAGATTGAGGGCAGACTGGTCCGGGATCAGTGGTGCAAGGTCCGCATCGGCCGGCAGGCCAAGCATCCGGCGCAGCGCCGCCAGTTGAGCCTCGCCGTCATCAATCTCGCGCTGACGATTGGCACGATCGGACCGGGCCTTGCTGACGTGAATGGCGCGTTCAGCCAGATCACGCACCCGCTGTTCGGCGGCTTTGAGACCCGGGTTCACCACCAGCGCATCAAGCCGTGCCTTCAGGCGGTTCCGCCGCTCGATCGCGCCCTCGAGCCGCGTTTCAGCCTTGTTGCGCTGGTCCAGAGCAGTCCGCATCTTGGCCGCGAAATCATCCGGGAAGGACCCGACATCGTCGTAGCCGACCAGATCCAGGGTAAAGTTGGCCAGCTGACGCAAATAGGGCACGACTCGCAGGACGCGCTCCAGCCGGGACGTCGATGCACCAAGGCTGCGCCTCTCGGTGCGAAGGGCCTCGAGCTTTTCCCCGGCTGCGAGCGATGCCTTGCGCGTCTGCTCAAAGGTTTCTCGGGTCAGTTGCGCGCCGCGTGCCGTCTTCTCGGCTGCCTCGAATGCCGTCAGCTGCTGGTAGAAGACACGATTTACCGACCGCCTCGTATCGAAGAGCTTGTCCGCTTCGCCGTCGATACCTTCGAGGCGAGATACCAGCGTGCGCAAGCCGCCGCCTGCTTCGACGATCAGACGCCCGATGTCGCCATCGGCGTGAAGCAATCGCTCCCCGCCGTTGCGCAAGGTTTCGTGGTTGAGACCGAAGAGTGTTTCGAATCGCTCCCGTGTGATGGCACCCAGCACCGGCGCAAGGACGGTGTCATCGAGCGCCGTTCCAGACAGGTCAGCCAGTGTCTTGCCGTTGCCCTTGCGGCGCTTGAGCGTCACCGTGCTACCATCTGCCATCAACATCGTGGCCCCGATGCGCATGCCATCGTAGCCGAACAAACTGCCGCGCTGGGTATTCTTGGGGATCGAGAACAGGAAGTCGCTGATCGCCTCGAGACAGGTGCTCTTGCCCGCTTCATTGGCACCGTAGACCACCGTGAGGCCCGCTGTTTCAGGAATGGCGAGCTCGCGACTGGCGCAGCCGCCATATTTCTCAAGGCTGAGTTCAGTCAGGCGCATGACCAGCCTCGCTGACTAGACTGCGCGCAAGGGCTGCGGCGCGTTCGGGTATCTCGGCACGCATCTGCTCAATGAAGGCATCGGCATGTGCGCCAGCGGGCAGTTTCGTCCGAATCTCGGCAAGCCGCGCTTCGAGAACTTGCGCAATTGCGCTGTCTTGGCTGAGGCGGGTCACTTCCTGATCAAGCTTGCCAGCCACGGTCGGATCGACGGCGTCCGGGGCTTCAGGATGGGCCGTTTCCAACCTCAGCTTTTCGAGCCACACGTCATCCGAGAGCGTTGCCAGCAGTGTTTCCACGTCCTCCCGGAAAGCGGTGCGCTCGAGGATCAATCTGGAATGGAGTGGTGTCGTTCCCGTCACCGTCAGACGCAGGGCAAGAGGCCGTCCATCGGCTTGCTCAGCGCCTTGGGCGATATGGCCGCGAATGAGATCCAGTAATTCGGGGTGTTCGCTCGTTCCCGACACATCAACTGTGATCGATGCCCAGCGCACCACATCCAGCGCGCGATGCTCGAGCCTGGTGACTCTGCCGTCATTGACTTTGACCAGGACGGCTCCCTTTGGACCCGTCTCTCGTGGGTGCCGGCCCTGAAGATTGCCGGGATAGACGATGTGCGGGTGCTCGCCGAGCACGGCATGGGCGTGGACGTGGCCTAGCGCCCAATAGTCATAGCCATGATTGGTGAGCTGCTCGGGCGTGCAGGGCGCATAGCGGGCGTGATGACCTTCGCTGCCCGCACAGGCCGTATGGAGAACGCCGATATTGAACAGTGCCTCGGTTGCTGCCGGATATTCGCGCGCCAGATCTTCGGAGACGTCCGGGCGGGGGAAGCTCCGCCCATGGATCGCAACCCCGACATCATCGAGACGATGTGTGGCGGCCTTGGTCTTCGGAAAGACATGGACATTACCGGAAAGGGACAGCTTGTCGGCAAAACGATTGGCGGAGTCATGGTTTCCAAGGACCATGAACACCGAGATGCCAGCTTCGTCCAGCCGGCGCATTCCCTCCATGAAGTAAAGACCCGTCTGGAAGTTACGCAGATCGCCATCGAAAATGTCACCGGCCAACAGCATGAACCGGCAGCCCTCATCGATCGCAAGGGCCACCAGGTTATCGAAGGCCTCACGCGACGCCGCCTCGACGCGCGCGGCATATTCCGCAGATTTACCCGCCAATCCAAGTAATGGACTGTCGAGGTGAAGATCAGCGGCATGTACAAAGGTGAATTCGGTCAATCGAAGGCCTCCCGTCTCCAGCATGGCACGAACCACCCTAAAATGTCTCGATAAAATCGGTCCAGAGCATGAGGGGAAAGCCTTCCCCTGCTGCTGAGCCCGCCCGGTCTCATCAGACCCCTTCGTGCGGGACTGCCGCCCCGCAACGCCCCGCGAGAGGAAGAGGGCGGGATTGTCCCGTGACGGGCTGAGAGCGGCGAGAGAGGCTCGCTGCGGGTCCGTCGCGGAGACCTGCCATGGCGCAACGACATGCTGCGCGCTCAAACCCTGAGCGAGTCAATCTTTACCAGCAAATCACCGACCGGATCATCGCTGATCTCGAGGCTGGGCGCGTCCCATGGGTTCAGCCCTGGGGAACGGCCAATGCCGGCATCGGCATGCCGCACAATGCTGTCAGTTCCCGTCGATACAGTGGCATCAATGTGCTTACCCTCTGGCATGCCGTCGTCTCCCGAGGCTTCTCAAACCATGCGTTCCTGACGTTCCGACAGGCTGCGGCCTTGGGCGGCTCGGTGCGTCGCGGCGAACGCGGTGTCGGTATCATCTACACCCGCCGCTTTGTGCCCAGCAGCGAACGTCGCCGAGCGGATACCGAAGGCACCGCAACCAGCGGCGGGATTCCGTTCCTCAAGCATTTCACGGTGTTCTCGGTCGACCAGTGTGACGATCTGCCCGAACATATCTGTCTCCCGCCGCCGCCCATCCCGGATGGCCTGATCCTGCCGCACGCCGAGGAACTGATCGCCGCGACGGGCGCCGATTTTCGCATCGGTGGCCCGTCCGCTTATTACAGCCCGGGGCATGACTATGTCGCGGTGCCACGGCCCGACGATTTCCATGAGCCGATCAACTGGCATCGCACGGCTTTTCACGAGCTGGGCCATTGGACTGGCCATGCCACCCGGCTTGGCCGCGATCAGACCGGCAGCTTCGGCTCCAAGGACTATGGCCGCGAAGAATTGGTCGCG
>CALMWO010000332.1 GCA_937873805.1 uncultured Hyphomonadaceae bacterium | reverse complement strand
GCGTTGGCGTCGATCAGCGTGTCGCGCTCGGACGTGTATTTGCGGAGCCAGCGTTCACCGGGAGTTTCGTGTGTCATCAGAAGCGCTCCTCGCCATGCTGGCGGTGGGCATCGGGAAAGTCGCGGTAGAGGCCGGCCTGGAAGTTGGCGACCAGTGAGTTGACGCCGTAGTGCGCGCCTTCGACGGGTTCGTCGCGACGCGAGGCTGCGGTGAAGGCCGCATCAAGCTGTGCGAGGTCGCGCGTCTCGATCAGGATCTGGAATTCGCCGAGCGCGGCGATGCCAAGGCCCAGCTTGCGCCGCAGCAGGCGCCAGCCTTCGATCTTGCCACTGGATTTGAGGCTGCCGAGATAGGCATCAAGCGCGGCCACGAACTGGTGGTCGCGGATGCCAGGCTTCAGGTCGACGGAGATCTGGTAGACATCCATCGCGCTACTCCGCCGCAACACGCGCGGAAGCGGCGCGGGCCTTGAGGTAGAGGTCGATCGAGGCGGCGGCGTCGCGGCCTTCCTTGATCGCCCACACGACCAGCGATGCGCCACGCACGATATCGCCGGCTGCGAAGACGCCATCCATCGTGGTCATCATGGTGCGGTAGTCGACCTTCACGCCGCCCCAGCGGTTCACGGTGAGCGAGCTTTCGGAGAAATGCTTCGGCAGGTCTTCAGGATCAAAGCCGAGCGCCTTGATGACCATATCGGCCTTCACGTCGTAATCGGACTCCGCGATTTCTTCCGGCGCCTGCCGGCCCGATGCGTCTGGCGGGCCGAGGCGCATGCGGACGGTGCGAACGGCTTTCGCTCCGCCGCCCTTTTTCTCGACGACGGAGAGGGGGGCGGCCAGCCAGTCGAACTTCACGCCTTCTTCCTCGGCGTTGGCGACCTCGCGTTGCGAGCCCGGCATGTTGGCGCGGTCGCGGCGATAGAGGCAGGTGACGGATTTCGCGCCCTGGCGGATAGCGGTGCGCACGCAATCCATCGCCGTGTCGCCGCCGCCGATGACGACGACATTCTTCTTGTCCGCGTTCAGCTTGCCGTTTGCGAAATCCTCAACCTCGACGCCAAGGCCGACCTTGTTGGCGGCGATCAGGTAGTCGAGCGCCTTCAGCACGCCTTTGGCTTCATTGCCGGGCGTTGCGAGTTCGCGCGATTTGTAGACGCCGGTGGCGACGAGGATCGCATCATGCTTTGAACGGAGTTCGGCGAGCGTGATGTCCTTGCCGACATCGACGCCGAGCTTGAAAATGACGCCGCCATCCGCCAGACGTTTTGTGCGGCGGTCGACAACTTCTTTCTCGAGCTTGAAGTTCGGGATGCCGTAGATCAGCAGACCGCCGGCGCGGTCGTGGCGATCATAGACCGTGACCTTGTACCCGGCGGAGCGGAGCTGGTCGGCGGCGGAAAGGCCAGCGGGGCCTGCGCCGATGATGCCGATCGACTGGTTGATCTCGCGGTGCGGCTTGATCGGCTGGACCCAGCCTTTTTCCCAGGCCGTGTCAGTGATGTATTTTTCAACCGCGCCGATGGTGACGGCGCCATGACCGGACTGTTCGATGACGCAGCCGCCTTCGCACAGGCGGTCCTGTGGGCAGATGCGGCCGCAGACTTCGGGCATGTTCGAGGTGGCGGCGGAGAGTTCGTAAGCTTCTTCCAGACGGCCGGTTGCGGTGAGCATCAGCCAGTCGGGAATGTTGTTCCCCAGCGGGCAATGGGTCTGACAGAAGGGCACGCCGCATTGCGAGCAGCGCGACGACTGCTCGTTGGCCTTGGCCGCGATGTAGTCGGCGTAAATCTCGTGAAAGTCGCCGCGACGTTCGGCGGCCTCACGCTTGTCAGGCGTTTCCTGCTCCACCGAGACGAAGCTGAGCATGCGCTGTTGAGCCATTGAAGCGCCTCACCGGGTTGTTCGCGAGACGTTTCCATAAGGCTGGCGCCGGTCGATGCAACCGAAAATACGCATATATGAACCATATGGTTCTATATTATCTGCCTTCCGATCATTCGTTGATCAGACTGACCGGTCGACAGGCGTTGATAAGGACCAAATGGATCATATTGCGCTGGTAACCGCTCATCCACCAGAACAGGTAGAGACAGGGCAGCGCAGCAAAGCGGCCCCGGCGGAGCGTCATGGACACGATCACTATTCTGCAGGCGATCCTGATCGGCCTTGTCGAAGGCCTGACCGAGTTCATCCCTGTTTCCTCGACGGCGCACATCCTGCTGACCCAGGCGGCGCTGGGGCTGCAGACCGAGTTCTGGAACACGTTCGCGGTGATGATCCAGCTGGGCGCCATCCTTGCGGTGGTGGTGGTCTACTTCCAGCGGCTGATGGGTGTCGTGATCGCGCTGCCGAGTGATCCGGCTGCGCGGCGCTTCACGGTTTCGGTGATCATCGCGTGCCTGCCCGCCGTGCTGGCGGCGGCGGTGCTGGGCAGCAAGATCAAGGAGGCGTTCGGGCATCTCGACCTCATCTGCTGGTCGCTGGTGATTGGCGGTTTCGTGCTGCTGGTGATCGACCGCATCGCGCCCAAGCCGGTCGATACGGATGCGATGAAGCTGCCGCTCTACAAGGCGGGGCTGATCGGGCTCGCGCAGATGCTGTCGCTGCTTCCGGGCGTGTCGCGTTCGGGCTCGACGATCGTCGCGTCGATGCTGCTGAAGATCGACAAGCGTGCGGCTGCGGAGTTCTCGTTCTTCCTGGCGATCCCGATCATGGTCGGCGCGTTCGGCAAGGACCTGTGGGACAACAAGGACAGCCTCACAGCCGACAATCTCGGGATCATCGCGGTTGGCTTCATCGCGTCGTTCGTCTTCGGCTTCATCGTCATCAAGGTGATGCTCGACTTCGTGCAGAAGCGGGGCTTCGCGCTTTTCGGCTGGTGGCGAATTCTCGTCGGCGGAGCGGGGCTCGCCGCGATCTATTTTGCCGGATGGGGCGGCTGATCAGCCCTTGCCGGTGATCGGCCGCAGGACGCCCCGGATGACGAGGGCGCCGAGGAACGCGATCAGTGCGATATCGATCCACTTGGTCACGTCGTTCAGCGGGCCGAGATCGAAGCCGGCGATCCAGTCGGTGAGCGAGATATTGAAAGCCTTGAAAAGCGTGCCGATCAGGAAGACGCCGAGAATTCCGAAGGCCGCGTCCCCCCAAAGGCCGAAGACGGCCTTGCCCCGGACGGCTTTCCTCGCCGCGAATCCGACAAGCGTTGCGATCAGCAGCCAGAGCGCCAGAACGCCCAGATTCATGCCCGAATATTCAATGGCCAGCTTGTCCATTGTCCCGCTCCCCTGACCGCCCAACTCATGTGAAGGCTAGCGGCGGTAGAGCAGGATGCAAGGGCAGAAGCGGCAGCGT
>CALMWO010000331.1 GCA_937873805.1 uncultured Hyphomonadaceae bacterium | reverse complement strand
TCCCATTCACGGCAACGCATCGCCCAAAAGAACTCCACACTGCGCTGGGAGATTCGATCGCGCGCTGGGACGGCGACACGCTGGTGATCGAGACGATCGGTCTGCCGAACAAGGACAGGAAGCGCGCGTTCGGGAACAATCTGCTGGTGCCTGGCACGAGCACGGTGATCGAACGGCTGACGCGCGTGTCGGACACGGAGGTCGTCTACCAGTTTTCCGTCGTCGACCCGACAGTCTATCACGCGCCGTGGATGGCCGAGTACTCGATCTACAAATCGGATCATCAGAATTACGAACACGCGTGCCACGAGGGCAATTACTCGCTGCCCAACATCCTGCGCGGCGCGCGCGTGCTTGAGGCGCGCAAGGCGGGCGGCAGATACTAAGCGGCGGTGAACGAAGCCAAAAGAAAAGGCCCGCTGTTTTCAGCGGGCCTTCTGCATTTGGTTGTGGCTGGGCTTAAGCCGACTGCGCGACGGTGGTTTCAGCGCCACCGCGGATCATGGCCTCGGCGATCTGTTGCGCGTCGAGAGCAGCCTGCGCCTGCGGATCTATCGAGACGATCGTCTTCTGCTGGCGGATAGCTTCGCGCACTTTCAGGTCGCGCAGGACGATGCCGGCGAGGGGCGGGCGGAAGCCGAGGAAGGTCTGGCTGGCGCGGGCGAGCGCTTCATAGGTGCGGCGGCCGGCAACGCGCGTGTCGGCCATGTTGATGGCGATCCACGGTTGAACGCTGGGCGCGTAGCCGCGCAGAACCTTGATGAAGGCATACGCGTCCGTCATCGAGGTCGGCTCGTCGTTGGCGACGATGAGGCAGCGGTCGCACGCTCTTGCGAGGCGCATCACGTTGTCTTCGATGCCTGCGCCGAGGTCGACGATGACCTGGTCGTATTGAAGGGCGAGGGCTGTGAGGCTCGCGGCGAGGCGCGAGGCTTCTTCAGCCGGAAGGCCAGCAAGCGCGCCGGAGCCGGAGCGGCCGGGCAGCACGTCGAAGCCGATTTCAGAGCCAGCGCCGCCATTCACCTTGCAAACCGCGTCTTCGAGTTCGACCCAGCCTGCGATAACCGCGGCGAGATCCGTTTCGGGAGCGATGCCAAGCTGCACGTCTACGTTGGCGAGGCCGAGGTCACCGACCACAAGCAAGGTGCGGCGGCCCATCTTGGCGAAGCAGGCGGCAAGCGTGGTCGAGAGCCAGGTCTTGCCGACCCCGCCCTTGCCAGAGGCAACAGCAATGACAGAGGCCGGCGCCACGCGAGAGCGCGCGCTGCCTTTGGTCTCGTTCTTTCGCGATCCGAAGTTCATCATCACGCGGCTCCTTTGAGCAATTCTGCTTCGGTGGTCCCGGTTTCGAACAACCGAGCAATCCTTCCAGCCGAAGCAGGCGTCAGTCCGCCGCGTACACTTTGCGTCAAACCTAGTTGAGCGATGCTTAACCGCGCGGAAGAAATTGCTGCGATTGCACCGCCGCGACGTCTAACCGCATCTATCTTGGTAAGAATGACGCGCTTGCAGCCCGCGAGGGCGAAAGCACGCGCATTATCCTCGATTTCCATCGGGTGCCCCTCGGCGCTGAGCACCAGAACGGGTTCAACATTCATGTATGAAATCAAGTCGCTACAACGTTTCATGTCCGCTTCATCGAGCGGATTGAATGAGGGGCAATCGATCACGAGTCTTTGTCCGCGATCGTCTGCTTCGCGGACCAGTTTCATCAAATGATCGGGCGACAGCGCAAAGGTTACCGAGGGCTTAAGCATTAAAGCCGCGAGGCGAGCTGTCTGGCCGGACGAATCGAAATCGGCGGCGACGGCTTCGAGTGGATCCTTCTTGTCGGACAGGAGCGTCGCGATCTTGGCGACGGCTGTGGTCTTGCCAGATCCGGGCGGGCCGACGAGCAGAAGCGACTTGGCCGGGCGCGGGTTCAGCGGATTGAAGGTGAGCACGCCCTCGATGGCGACCGACAGCGAGTTGATCGCTTCCATGCCCGCGCCAAGGCGGCTGCCGGCTTCGGCGACCAGATGGACGAAGCCATCCGGCGCGCCATGCCAGCGCAGGGTGGAGGAGAGTTGCGAGCGTGTCTCGTCATAGACGGGGCGCTGTTCGGCGAATTTGGGGGCTGCGAACTTCTGGCCGAAGTTCCGCTCGACGGCGGCGCGGATTTCGACGCGGCCTTCTTCGTCGCGCGTGGAGAGGATGACGGCGTCTGGGCCCATCTCGGCCCGGACCATCGCCATGGCCTCCTCTTCGGTTCGGCCCACGAACATCTTCATCTTCATGGTGGGGCTCCTTGTCTCTGAATTCTACACGGCGCCGGCTGAACGCAGCCGCGCCTTGGGATGAATTTCGTTCTGTGACATCACGATGGTCTGCGGCCGGAAGCGTTCGACCAGCGACCGCACATACGGGCGGACGCCAGCTGAGGTCAGCAGGACGGGGCTGTCGCCGGTTTGCGCCGCGCGCTCGAAGGCGTTGCGAAGATCGGCGACGAACTGGTGCAGGCGCGACGGTTCAAGCGCGAGCTGGCGATCCGCGCCCTGACCGACGAGGGCTTCGGCGAAGGTCTGTTCCCAGTTCGGCGACAGGGCGACGACGGGCAGGGCGCCCGAGGCGTCAACGTGCATGTTGCAGAGCTGGCGCGCGAGGCGTGAGCGGACGTGCTCGGTGACCGAGAGAAGATCGGTCGAGGCGGAAGTCGCTTCGGCGATGGCTTCGAGGATGGTCGAGAAGTCCCGGATCGAGATGCGTTCGCGCAGCAGGTTCTGCAGGATGCGCTGGATGCCGGAGATGGTGATCTGCGAGGGCGCGATGTCGGCGACGAGCGCGGACTGGGCCTTGGGCAGGTCGTCGATGAGCTGGCGCACGCTGCCGAAGGTGAGCAGTTCCGCCATGTTCTCTTTGACGAGCTCGGTGAAGTGCGTCGTGAGGACGGTAGCGGCGTCGACGATGGTGTAGCCCTGGATAGCCGCGGTTTCCTTCAGCGTGTCGTCGATCCAGACGGCGGGGAGGCCGAAGACCGGCTCGTTCACGCGCTCGCCGGGCAGGTTGCCGGCAGTGCCGCCGGCGTCCATGGCGAGGTGGAGTTGCGGGCGCAGCTTGCCGCGGCCGGCGACCACTTCCTTGATGAGGATGCGGTAGTCTTCCGAGCCGAGTTCCAGATTGTCGATGATGCGGACCTGCGGAACGACGAAGCCGAATTCCGAAGCGATCTGGCGGCGGACCGCCTTGACCTGATCGGTGAGCTTGCGGCCCGAGGTTTCGTTGATGAAGCCGAGCAGGCCGAAGCCGAGTTCGATCTTGATGTCGTCGACCGAGAGCGAGTCCTGGATCGGCGGCTCGACCACGGGCTTGGCGCGTTCCGCGGCAACTTCCTCGCGGGCCTTGCTGGCTTCGGCTTGCGACTGCTTCTGGAAGCCGCGCCAGGCGCCGTAACCGGCTGCGCCAGCGAGAGCAAAGAACGGGATCATCGGCATGCCAGGCAGCAGGCCGATCAGACCACGGCCCAGCGTCGACTTGCCGCAGCCGGACTCGCCCACCAGGCCCAGGATCTCGCCGCGGCGCAGCTCGAAGCTCACGCCGTCGAGCACGCGCGCGGTGCCGC
>CALMWO010000330.1 GCA_937873805.1 uncultured Hyphomonadaceae bacterium | reverse complement strand
CGCGCCGGCGGATGTCGCTGCAGCCATCGTGCTCAACCCCAACGCCACGCTGGAACAGAAGCGCGCGGCGCTTCGTCCAGCGCTGGATGGCGGCCTGATCAAATCCGCTGACGTGCTGGCGGTCCTCACTGCAAAGGATGAGACGCCAGCCGCCAAGCCGGCAGGCGCACGCGCGACAGCCCCGCGCCCCGACCTCCTGGCAGCCGCCCTTGCCAGCTTCGCCACCGCCGACGCCAAACCTGACGCGCGCGCCAAGGCTTACGCCGATGCACTCAGGGCCGCGGAGACAATGTCTGACGCTCGCCTCACCGCCGTCGCGCTGGCTGACGCCATCAAGGCTCTTCCCAAAAACGACACGACAGCGCTGCACGCCGACGCGTTCGCCCGCGCGTCACTCTTCACCGGCGACACGAAACAGGCCGGCGACTGGCGCAAGCTGATGAACACCCTGCCGAAAGAGAGCGCCGACGCATGGGCCGCCGCCCGCATCGACCTGATGCTCTCCTATGCAGGCGCGACCACCGAAAAAGCCGGCGCGATCCTGGATCGCCTGATCGCCGCCGCGCCGCCGCCCGCAGCCGCCGAACCCGGCAAGCCGGCGCCCAAAATGGCGCCCGCTGACAAGCAGCTGGACCTTCGCCGCATCGAGAACGCCCGCGCACTGTTCCTCTATGTCGGCACGGGCCGCGACCTGTCGCCCACGCATCGCGCGCTTCTCGCGACGCAGAGAACCGCTGGCCGTGGCGTTTCCGACGCCGCGATCAGCCGCATCGTCTCTGCCGCCGACCAGGATGCGAATGGCGAGGCCGCCCTCGCCATCGTCGCCCTCATCGGCCCAGACGCGTCCGCCCTTTCCTTCGCCGGCCTGTCCGACCTTCTCGCCCAGCTCCGCCGCATCGGACTGGAGAAAGACGCCGACGCGATCGCGCTTGAATCGCTTCAGGTCTGGAAGGCGCTGTAGGCGCATCAGGCGTTTATGCCGTAACGCCTCAAAATGGCTTTGCCACCTGGCGTTTCAGGCCCAAGAGAAGCGCCTCGGGTCAACCCACCCTTGTAAACGATGACATGCTCGCTGGGGTGAAGCGTCCCCCAATCCGCATCGCGCCGTGTAACGATCACAGTTTTGCCACCCGCCAGCGCCGCGGGAATGAGTGAACTCCTGACGAACGCCTTCGCCTTCTTGGAGGATTCAAGTTTCTTGATGAGACCGTGCGCGCCAAAGCTGGGTGAGTGGTAGGGCACGAGCTCAATCTGCGCCAATCGCCGCGATAGATTTCTCAAGGCATCGAGATATCGCCCATTGAAGCGTGCCTCTGCGATACGCGTGATCGTTTTTCGCAGTTTCTTTTCCCACCACGCGAAGCCGCCATGCCAACAAAACTCAGGGTCCAGCCAAAGGAACGGAAATTCCACTCCATCGAAATCTTGTTTCAGGTTGCCTTCCGCCCGCGCTCTGAAAGCTGCTGACTTGTATTCGGCGTGATAGTCCGCGAACCCGAAGCCCGGGTTCAGTAGCAGGATGAAAATATCTGCTTTCGCCAAGTTTCCCCCATAAGGCGCAGGCAAAAGCGAGAGGTGAAAGCGGTTGTCCTTGAAGTCGCCAAATCTCGAACCGGCAACGAATGAACCAAAATCCTTGGACTCCATATCGGCATACTTCCCGCCCTTGGATGCCAGTGCTTCGAGATCGTCTGGATGCGCATAGGGAGCGCGGGACAGGTCAACACGTCGCCAAAAATCGATGAGATCGTTCGGCATTACCCCTCCCGCCAAGCACTTGGAGGGTACCGGCCAATGCGGGCCCTGTCGAATACGCATCAACTTCCCATAAACACCTCCGCGCCACTGTCGGCTGATGCTCGACACACGCCGCATTGAAGCCTTCCTCGACACCCTTCGCGCCGAACGCGGCGCGGCGGACAACACGATTGAAGCGTATCGCCGCGACCTGGAAGACGCGTCCGAATTCCTGAACGCCAATCGGACCTCGCTTGTTGATGCAGGCGAGCGCGACCTATCCGCTTTTGTGCGCGATCTGCATGAGCGCGGCATGTCCGCCGCCACCGTTTCACGCCGCCTCTCCGCCCTGCGCCGTTTCTTCCGCTTCCAGCTCGGCGACAATGAGCGGCAGGACAATCCGACCTCGCGCCTCGACGGCCCCACCTTCCGCCGCGACCCGCCGGATGTTCTCTCGCGCGAAGAAGTCAGCCAGCTGATTGCTGCCGCAGAAGGGCCGGAACCGTCTGACCTGCGCACCATGTGCCTGATCGAGCTTCTCTATGGCGCCGGCCTGCGCGCCAGCGAATGCTGCGACCTGCCACTGTCATCGCTTCCCGCGCCCACCACCACGGTCCTCATCGTGCGAGGCAAGGGCGACAAGGAACGCATCACGCCGCTGGGCAAACCTGCGCTTGTGGCACTCAAGAATTACATGGCTGTCCGCGAGACCTTCTTCCCGAAGACCGCGATCCGCACCACGGCCATGCGCTATGTCTTTCCCTCGCGCGGCGCCGGTGGCCGTCTTACGCGCCGCCGTCTTGGCCAGATCCTTGAAGATCTCGCGGTCAAGGCTGGCATCGCATCCGAACGCGTGACGCCTCACGCCCTTCGTCACGCCTTCGCGACTCACCTTCTTTCAGGCGGCGCGGATTTGCGCGCCGTTCAGCTTCTTCTCGGCCACGCCGACATCTCGACGACACAAATCTATACCCATGTCGTCACGGATGAACTGCGCGATCTGCTTGAAGCCGCTCACCCGATGGCGCGCGCCTAAGGGTCGCTTGCCTCCCCGGCATCCCCCGATATGGTGCCGAGCATGTTCAGACCTGCAGCTCTCGCGCTTGTCGTTGTGGTTGGCTCCGTCATCGGGGCATGCAGCCTGCCTGCGATGCCGTCGCTGTCACTGCCCGCGATACCGATGCTATCGCAGCCGCGCAGTATCTGCTCTGGCGCCGGGATCACGATCGACAGGGACTTCGCATCAGCCGGGCGTCACGCCTGTGTTGTCGGGCCCGACGGCGGCGTTGTGGTGTCCGTCGACCACGAGCCCGCCCTCGTCGAGGGCATCAACCCAAGTCCATGGTTCGCGTTCCGCATCACGTCAGATGCGCCTCGCCAGACATCCGTGACACTGGACTACACCGACTACACCCACCGTTACGCACCCTACACCAGCACGGACGGCCGCTCATGGTCACGGCTTGCGCCCGCGAACCTGACGCTCAACGACCGCAAGACGCGCGCAACCCTCAAGCTGGATCTTCCGCAGGGAACACTGTGGGTGGCGGGCCAGCCGCTTTCTCCGTCTTCCGACAACATCAACTGGACGCGCGATACGCTGGGCGGACGCGGCTTCAATGAAACCCGCTACGGCGACTCGCTCGAAAACCGCCCGTTGGTCGGCTTTGTCGGCGGCGGCGGCATCGACGCCATCGTCGTGCTCACCCGCCAGCACCCGCCCGAAACCAGCGGCCAGGAAGCCTATCGCGGTTTCCTCGAACGCCTGCTCAAGCGCACAGACGATCAGGCGAACACGTTCCGTGCGCGTCACCGCATCATCATTGCCCCCATGCCGAATCCCGATGGCGTCGATGGCGGTCACTGGCGCCTCAACGCTGGCGGCATGGACCTCAACCGCGACTGGGCGAAGCTCACCCAGCCGGAAACAAAAGCGCTGTCTGCGTGGATCGTGAAAGAGGTTGGCGGCCGCAAGGTCGTGTCGATGATGGACTTCCACTCCACCGACAAGACCGTCATCTACGCCCCGCCACTCGACTCGCCATCGCCGACAATCGACTTCCTCAAGGCGCTAAAGGCAAAGTTCGATGCGACCCTGAGCCAACCGCCAGAATGGAGCTATTCCCACAACGCCAACGGCGGCACATCGAAAGGCTGGGCGCTCGAAACCCTGAAAGCGCCCGGCATCACCGTTGAACTCTGGGACCAGATCCCGACCGCAGACGCCCGCGCCCTCGGCGCGGCTGCCGCCGACGCGCTGATCGAATACGCAGCGAAATAGCTGGCGCTAGAACGTCTTGCGCACGTTCACATACATGAACCGTCCCTGCGCGCTGTGCAGGTCGCCGAGATAGCCGAAATTGGTGTCGGCCAGCGACGGCGTCTCGTTGGTGATGTTCCGTGCGCCAATTCTCAGCCGTGTCGGCGCATCCGTGTCATGACCGAACTCGTACTGCACATAGAGATTGTGGGTCTGATACTCTTCGATGATCCACGGCTGATTGTTCAGGAGGTTGAAGTCGTCATAGACGTCGCCAACGAACGATGTGAACCAGCCAGCGCCCCACGCATCCTTCCGCCATGTCAGCGATGATGTGTAGCGCCACTCTGGCCGCCCGAAATCGCGCACCAGATCGCCCTGCCCGCTGACCGACAATTGCGACGGGATCAGCCCACCTGCAGCCGCCTGGTTGATCACCACGCCATTGGCCGACACGCCCTGATAGAACTTGTCGAGCAGCGCCGCATTGAACCGGAACGAGAAGTCGCCAGCCGGCGTGTCGGTGAGATCGTAATAGAACCCGAAATCCCAACCCTGCACCGTCCGCGCGTCGAGGTTCAGATAGTTGTCGTCGACGAAAAGAATGTCGCCCACCGGCGTCAGGCCGGTTCCGGCGAACGCTGCAACATCATCGACATCCGCAGCCGCGCGCACCACCGCCGGGTTCGATCCACCGCCCAGGCGCTGCACATAGTCGAGCAGGATCTGGTTATCGTCGCCGAAGATGCCGATGACATTGTCCTGCTCGATCCGCCACCAGTCGGCGGTGAAGGACACCTTGCCCCAGTCGGGCGGCAGGAATGCGCCATCAAACACGAAGCCGTAAGTCATGTTGGTCGACTCTTCCGGCTCCAGCGACGCGCTGCCCGCACGGCTTGAGATCACCGATTGCGACGAACCCGTTACTGTGGCGCAAGCCGTCGTGAAGGACGGCGGCGTCGTTCCCGCATTGCGCGCCTGACGCACCGCCGCTTCGCAGCGAACAAAGTCCGTGCGCACGTTCGAACGTTGCAGACCTGCTTCATACTGCTGCTGCAGGTTCGGCGCGCGGAACCCTTCCGACCATGCCGAACGCACCAGCATCCAGTCGAACGGCCGCCATGACAGCGCAACCTTCGGCTTGGTCACCGATCCGAACGTGTCGAAGTTCTCGTAGCGGACGGCCAGCTGCATATCGACCGACTGCACGAACGGCACGCTCATCTCCGGCGATACCAGCGGCACGGCGAATTCGGCATAGGCCGACTGCACGTCCCGCTCGCCCTTGGTGTCGAGCGACCCTGAATTGCCGAGCAGATCGTTGATGGTCAGACCGCTGACGCTGTCGGTGAAGTTGATCGTGCCGTCCTGACGCGGGTCCCGATCATCCTTGAACGTCTCGCGACGCAGTTCGACGCCAACCGCCGCGCCGATATCGCCAGACCAGATCGACAGCAAATCGGGCCGCGACAGCTTCAGGTCCCATGACGCAATCGATGTCTGGTTGCGCCGGAACACATCGACCGTGATATCGCCGATCGTCGCCGCAGACGTCGGCGTGCAGTCACCACTGGCCAGACTGCCGATGCAGCCGCCATTGAAGGGATTGTACGCATCCGGCGTCGAGCGCGCGAGCGCCGCCTGGAACAGCGTGTTGGAGATGCGGTTTTCTTTGTCCTCGGTATTGGCCTGCGAGTAGAGGATCGCAGATTCCCAGTCCCAGTCGGCAAAGTCACCACGAAGGCCGAGCAGCGCACGGCCCGACTGGTTCTCCACGCGCGTCTTGCGCGCGCGCGCATCCACGGGGCGATAACCGACCAGCGAAATCGCCAGTCCGCCTGCCGGAGCATTCGTTCCCGCCAGCCGGTTCGGCGAGCCAGTCGGACCAAACGGATTGTAGTAGTTCGTGGCCGGAATCACGATCGGCACGGCGCCCAGCATCGGCGCCTGCTCACGATAGCCAACCGAGTTGGCGAGATAGCCACCCGCCTCGGCGAACATCTCCAGCCCGCCATCGAACTCATGATTGAGGAAGACGAACGCGTTGTAGCGATCCACGCCATTCTGCGTCGTCGTCACATCGTTGACGTTGTAGCGCAGCTCAGCATCGCGAGCAGACGCGTCATCAATGCAAATCCCGTTGCCCAGACCAGCCAGACAGCCAGGCAATGTTGTCGGCTGGATATGGAACTGTCCTGCAGCGTTGGTAACCGCCGTGGCTCCGACCCTGATAGCCGCCGCAGGTGTCGGATCGACAACACGATCAAACCCGCCCCACGCCGACGTCGTCGATGTGTTGTTGAACCCGGCGGACGCATTCACGTTATTCCGCCACGCATCTGGCAGCTGCGACCTCAGATCCGCGTTCGCGCTGAACGAACGCTCCGATGCGTAAACCGGATCACGTCCAAGATAGGATGCGAATACCGACACATTGGTGCGGTCATCATTGAAATTGACGCCATACTCCAGCGAGGCGGACCGTTCCGTGGAATGGACCCCCTCCTCGCTGCCGAAATTCAGTTCGGCGGTCAGGCCCTCGAAATCGGTCTTCAGCACCGTGTTGACCACGCCCGCAACGGCATCGGCGCCATAGATGGCCGACGCGCCGTCCAGCAGCACTTCCACACGGCTCACACCCGTCGTCGGAATGGCGTTGGTGTTGACCGTCACAACCGGCACGAGGTTCTCGGCCTGCGTGCCCGGATGGTTCACCATCCGCCGGCCGTTCAGCAGCACCAGCGTATTGCCCGTTCCAAGCGCGCGCAGGTTGATCGACGCCGTATCGCCCCGGGCGTCGTTTACGCCGCCGACAGTCCGCGTCGTATTGAACGACACATCGCCCAACTGCGGGATCGACCGGAACAGGTCATCCCCGGATGTGGCCGCGATGGCGTCGAGTTCCTTCTCGCCCACCACCGTCACCGGCAGGGCGTCGGTCGGCTGGGCGCCCACGATCTGGGAGCCGACCACGATCACGACGTCGCGGCTGTCTTCGGGCGGCTCGCCCTCGGCCGTGCTTTCCTGGGCGAAAGCCGAACCGGCAAAAGCCAGCGCCGTCGATGCCAGAAGCAGAACACGAATGCTTGATGACCGGATGCGAGATCCAGTTCCCGGATACGACATGACGCTCCCCTCGTCCGTGGGCGTCGTGCGGGCTGATGCACCGCCAGGCAGCCACGCGCGCACATCCTCCCTCGGGCGACCAACTGTCAACCAGATTCCCTCTTGCGGGCAGGGCTTCCCCCGGCATGCCCCGGACCCGCCGCATCAAGCGGCAAAAGGCGCGAAAACCGCCTAGCCTCACAGCGAATTGACCTTTTGTTTTCTGACGTTTGACGCTGCGTCGTTGACCGAATTTCAAGCCCCGTTGTCTATGGTGCCGCTGTAAACGCTCGGCATCTGCTGTTCATTCGCATGTGAGACGGGCCGCGCACGGACGCGGAACGGTCACGATCTGGGGCTACGCCGCGTCGGCTGGCCGCAGACGGATAACCCGGCAAGGCGCGTATCAGGACGAGACCGTGGTGGTCTTTTGGATGGCCGTTACGGCGGCGGGCGTGTAGTGTGGTGGTGGAGTTACGACTAATGGTGCTGTCCAAGCCCAAACTGGTAGCAGGAGCCGTCGCGGTCGCCGTTCTGGCAGTCGGCGGGATCGCCTTTGCGGCGATGAACGGCTCGGGCGAGCACAAGCCCGGCATGACGGCCGGTAGTCCTGGCGGACCCGGAGGCCCCGGTGGCCAACGCGGACCCGGCGGCCCGGGTGGTCCCGGCGGCGGTGGACCGCCCACCCAGGTTGCGGCTGTCGAAGCGGCTATCCGCACCTTCACTGTAAAAGTCGAAGCTCTCGGCACGCTTGAGCCGCGCGAACGCGTAGTCCTGACAGCGAACGCTGCTGACCGCGTGACCAGCGTCAATTTCGAGGACGGCCAGCGCGTCGCCAAGGGCAAAGTCCTCATGACCATGGTCAATGAGGAAGAGAACGCCCAGCTCGCCTCTGCCCGCGCGACCGAAGCCAACGCCAAACTCGTATTCGAGCGCAACCAGCGCCTCGCCGAAAACGACGCCATCGCCCAGCTCGAACTTGAGCGCACCAAATCGGCCTATGAAGCCGCCAGCGCGAACGTGGGCGCCATCCAGGCCCGCCTGCGCGACCGCGTGCTGGTCGCCCCCTTCTCCGGCGTCCTCGGCTTCCGCCAGGTGTCCACCGGCGCTTACGTCTCGCCCGGCCAGGCTGTCGCGACCCTGATCGACGACACTCAGATGCGCCTCGAATTCGGCGTGCCGTCGATCTACGTGTCCGACCTCAAGAACGGCCTGCCGATCAGCGCGACGACCAAGGATGTTGTCGGCCGCACCTTCACCGGCGAACTCACCTCGATCGACAACGCCATCGACCCGACCACGCTGGCCGTCAAAGTCCGCGCCACATTGCCGAACCGCGACGGCGCCCTGCGCGCCGGCACGTCGATGACTGTCACGCTGACGTCCCAACCGCGCACGTCTCTGTCCATTCCCGAAATCTCGGTCATCGCCGAAGGCTCCAAGACCTTCGTCTATGTGGTCGACCGCACGCGCCAGCCCGCCGTCGCCGCGAAGACGGAAGTCACGCTCGGCACGCGCGAACGCGGCACGGTTGAAGTCATCAACGGCCTCAAGTCCGGCGACATGGTCGTCACCGACGGCGTGCTGAAGGTTCGCCCCGGCAGCCCGGTGCGCATCACCGGCGCAACGCCAGTTGGCGAGGGTGGCGCAGCCAAGATCGCTTCCGGCGACGGCGTGTCGGATAAAGCCGGCCTCAAACAATAACGCAGGAGCGTCAGCGCCATGCTTCTGTCAGATGTTTCCATCAAGCGGCCGGTCTTTGCGACCGTCATCGGCTTGCTTCTCATCGCCATCGGTGCGGTGTCGTTCACGCGCCTTGCGCTGCGTGAATATCCCGACATCGACCCGCCGATCGTCTCGATCCGCACCACCTATCAGGGCGCCTCGGCCAACGTCGTTGAGAGCCGCATCACGGAAGTGATCGAAGACCGGATCTCCGGCGTCGAAGGCATCCGCTTCATCAACTCGTCGAGCCAGGACGGCCAGTCCGCGATCGTCATCGAGTTCGATATCTCGCGTAACATCGACAGCGCCGCCAACGACGTGCGCGACCGTGTCGGCGGCATCATTCGCATGCTGCCCGAGGAAGCTGATCCGCCAGATGTGCAGAAGGCCGATGCCTCCGAAGAGATCGTGCTCTGGCTGCAGCTGCAAAGCGACAAGCGCTCCGCGCTTGAGCTGACCGACTATGTCGAACGCTACCTCATCGACCGTTTCTCCTCGATCGATGGCGTCGCCCGCGTCCAGATCGGCGGACAGCGCACGCCCGCCATGCGTGTCTGGCTGGATCGCCGCGCCGTCGCCGCCCGCGGCCTCACCGTTACCGACATCGAACGCGCCGTGCGCACCGAGAACGTCGAAACGCCCGCCGGCAGCCTGACCTCGCAGGACCTGATCTTTACGGCCCGTATCGAACGCCCCTTCCGCACGCCGGAAGAATTCGCCCAGCTCGTTGTAGCCAAGGGTGATGACGGCGTCGTCGTCCGCCTGGGCGATGTCGCCCGCGTCGAAGCCGGCGCAGAAGAAGACCGCTCGACCTTCCGCGGCAACGGCCGCGACACGGTCGGCATCGGCATCGTGAAGCAATCGACTGCCAACGTCGTCGAAGTGGCGAAGATCGCGCGCGAACGCGCCCTCGAAGTCGGCGCCACCCTGCCCGAAGACATGACCCTCCAGGTCAACTTCGACGGGTCGGTGTTCGTCAACGCCGCCATCAACGAGGTCTTCATCACGCTCGGCATCGCCGTGGCGCTGGTCGTGGGCGTTATCTTCGTCTTCCTCGGTTCGTTCCGCGCCACCCTCATTCCGGCCGTCACGGTTCCGATCTCGCTGATCGCCTCGTTCACCGTGCTGATGGCGCTCGGCCTGTCGATCAACATGCTGACACTGCTCGCGCTGGTCATGGCTATCGGCCTCGTCGTCGACGACGCCATCGTCGTGCTCGAAAACATCCACCGCCGCATCGAGGAAGAACACGAAACCCCGCTGGTCGCCGCTTATCGCGGCACGCGCCAGGTGGGCTTCGCCGTTGTCGCCACCACGCTGGTGCTGATCGCGGTGTTCGTGCCCATCACCTTCATGGAAGGGCAGATGGGTCGCCTGTTCTCGGAATTCGCCATCGCCATCGCCGCAGCCATCGCCTTCTCGATGCTGGTCGCGCTGACGATCTCGCCGATGATGGCGTCCAAACTCCTCAAGCCGCACAACAAGGATGCCAAGTCCGGCGGCTTCGCAGCCTTCGTCGATCGCGCCTTCGCGCGGCTGCGCCGCGGCTATAGCGCCGTCTACGAAGCAACCGTCGGCCGCCCTATCGCGATCATCGTCGCCTTCTTCGCCATCCTCGCCGGCAGCGCCGCGCTGTTCTTCGCCATTCCCGGCGAATACACGCCGCAGGAAGACCGTGGCTCGTTCCAGATCATGATCTCCGGCCCCGAAGGCGCGTCTTTCGAATACATGCAGCCGTTCATCGAACAGATCGAACAGCGCCTCCTGCCGATGATCAACCAGGGCGAAATCGACCGCATCTCGGTCCGCGCTCCGGGCGGCTTCGGCCCCGGCGGCGGCGGCTTCAACTCCGGCTCGATCCAGGTCGTGCTGACCGAGTGGGGCCATCGCCGCAACGGCTTCGAGGTCATCAACGACATCAACCGCAAGCTGTCCGACATTCCGGGCGTGCGCGCCTTCGCCAACATGTCCTCGGCCTTCGGCCGCGGCAGCGGCAAGCCGATCCAGTTCGTCATCAAGGGCCCGTCCTACGAAACCCTCGTGGAATGGCGGAACACCTTCGTCGATGCGCTGAACAAGGAAAATCCGGGCATCGGCCAGATCGACTGGGACTACAAGGAAACCCAGC
>CALMWO010000329.1 GCA_937873805.1 uncultured Hyphomonadaceae bacterium | reverse complement strand
CGCATCACCTCGACGACCAAGGGCTCGATCACCTCGGTTCAGGCCATCTACGTTCCGGCCGACGACTTGACCGACCCGGCTCCGGCCGCCTCGTTCGCCCACTTGGACGCGCAGACCGTTCTCAACCGTTCGATCTCGGAAAAGGGCATTTACCCGGCCGTGGACCCGCTCGATAGCTCGTCGCGTATTCTCGACGCGAACATTGTCGGCCAGGACCACTACAACACCGCGCGCGGCGTTCAGGAGATCCTGCAGAAGTACAAATCGCTGCAGGACATCATCGCCATTCTCGGCATGGACGAACTGTCCGAAGAGGACAAACTCGTCGTGGCGCGCGCCCGCAAGATCGAGCGCTTCTTGTCGCAACCGTTCTTCGTGGCGTCGCAGTTCACCAACCTCGAAGGCCAGTTCGTCTCGGTGGAAGACACCGTGAAGGGCTTCAAGGAAATCCTCGAAGGCAAGCACGACGACATTCCGGAACAGGCGTTCCTGATGTGCGGCAAGATCGAGGACGTGATCGCCAAGGCCCAGAAGATGGCGGCCGAAGCGGCCTGATCTGGCTGACATCGCAGAGTTTGAAACAGGCGCGGAGCGATCCGCGCCTGTTTTCGTTTGCGCCTTGTGTCGCCAACCCGCTCTTGTAGCGTTGGGTTTCGGGTGGAGGCGCGCGCATGAATCACAGGATCTGGTTATCCGCCTCGGCGCTGCTGCTAGGCGCCTGCGCAACCGAGCCCCGACCGCAGCTGGCTTACGGCCTGAGCCCCGGGGATGTCTCGAACGGCTTCATCATGTCGGTCCTGGAAGCCTGCGTCGTCGCGGCGGAGAGAGGCGTGACGCTGGACCAGATGGGGAATTACAGAATTCTCCGCGACACCATCCGCAGCACGGCGCGGCCGCCGAAGCCGGGATATACGGCCTGGGCGCCGGGGCTCGGCCAAGGGATTGTCGAGATCGAGGACGGGCCGGGCGGATGCGATGTTGCGGCCCATGGCGCACCTGTCGGCGCCACGTTCGACATCGTTGTCAGCGCGTTGCGGGCGAGGGGTTACGCGCTGCAGCCGGCACAGGCGTCTCAGCCGAAATTCGTTACGCACGAGCTCACGACAAAGACGGCAAACGGCCGGAGCGTGCGGGTGGTGCTGACCGGGAATGAACCCGGCGCCGCGGGCGCGTCGTCGCAATTCAGCGGATTGTCAGCGGCGATCACGTCGACCTCGCCCTGAACGGCCCCCAATAGATGGGCCCTGAGGGCGATGCGTGCGGTGCTGGCGGCGCATGGCGCGTGCGTCTAGGCTGGGCGCGTCCTCGGGAGGGATTGATGAAGATCTTTTCGGCAGTTGCGCTCGTCTAGCTGCTTGCAGCGCCTGTCAATGCCCAGCGCGGCGCGG
>CALMWO010000328.1 GCA_937873805.1 uncultured Hyphomonadaceae bacterium | reverse complement strand
CCGCGGTTGGAGCGGATCACCTCCTCGATATTCTTCCAGTCGTCTTCGGCATGGGCGTAGGCGAGGCCATAGGCGACGTCTGCGTTCCGCTTCCCGTAAATGTGCGGCACGCCGAACTTGTCGCGGATGACGCGTGCATCGTATTGCGCCGCGATGGTGCGGGCGGTTGCGGCGTCATAGGGCGCGCCGGGGGCAAAGCCGGGAGTGCCGGTGGCGCCGGAGGCGAGGGCGATTGTGGAAGCGGCAAGGGCGAGCGAACGAAGCATGGCGTTGTCTTCCCGTTGTTTGCGGGAACGCTAGCTGGGGGATGACGCGGAGGCTAGTGAGCGCCGTCATCCTCGGGCTTGACCCGAGGGTCTTTCTTCCTGTCTTCATTTCCATTGTCGCGATGAAGGAAGATCCTCGGGTCAAGCCCGAGGATGACATTCGCGGCGCCGGCGGTGTATTTCCGCCGCGATTCAACGCACCCTACAGGTCTTTCTCGCCCACGCGCTTCAGCACATCCGCTGCAAATTCCGACAGCGTGTCGTCGCGTGCGCCCATCACCACGATCAGGTCGCCGGGTTGTGCGAGTTCCACCAGCCGGTCGCCGCACGCCACGCGGTCGGGCAGGGCGGCGGCCGTCTTGCCTAGCGCGGTCACGCCTGCCGCGATGACGTTGGAGCCGATGCTGCGATCCACCGTGCCGCCGAAATAGGCAGGCTCGGGCATCAGCAGGATATCCTTCGCGCCAAGATCGCGCGCGAACATTTCGATGAACTGGTCTTTCATCTGACGGATCGGGCCATAGCCGTGCGGTTGCCACATCACGAGCAGGCGGCCGGGAAACTGGTGCAGCGTCGCCAGTGTCGCGGAGATCTTGTCCGGGTTGTGCCCGAAATCGTCGATGACCGTGACGTCCTTCGCCGTGCCGACCACTTCGAGCCTGCGGCGGATGCCGACGAAATTCATCAGCGCCATTGTGGCTTCGCGCAGGCTCAAGCCGCATGCGCGCGCCGCCGCAATCGCGGCCAGCCCGTTCGACAGGTTGTGCCGTCCCGGCGTCTGCAGGCAGATGCGCTGGCGCTCGCCGGTCGATCTCTCCGTCACGATGCACGACATGCCATCCGGCTGCGTCACCAGATCGGAGATCGAGAAATCCGCGGTCGTATCCGTCAGCGAATAGGTCAGTGCGTTGGGATGGTTCACCTCGGCCGCCAGCCGTTTCGTCTCCTCATTGTCGAGGTTCAGCACGGCTACCTGCGCCTTGCCGATAAAGTCACCGAACAGCCTGCGCAGCTCGTCCATGGATTTGTGGTCGAGGGCGATATTGTTCAGCACGGCGATGGTCGGATTGTAGAGCGCGATCGAGCCATCGCTTTCGTCCACTTCGGATACGAAGATATCGCCTTCGCCGACGATGGCCGATGCGAACGGGAAGTCGCCCGCCACGAAATTCTTCATCACGGCGCCGTTCATCACGGTGGGGTCGCGCCGCGTGGCGTAGAGAATCCAGCCGATCATGCCCGTCGTGGTCGACTTGCCCGACGTGCCGCCAACCGCGATCGATACCTTTGCCGAATTGACCAGCTGCGCCAGAAGCTGCGGCCGCGTCACCTGTGGGCAGCCAAGCTGTTTCGCCGCCACAACATCCGGCACGGTGTCTTCGACGGCGGCGGATGTGACGAGGAGTTGTTCCTTACGCGTGACGCCTGATCCATCCTGCGGGTGCAGGCCGATGCCGCGCGCCTTCAGGAAGTCGAACTTGCCTGCGGTGCGCCCGGCATCCAGCGACCTGTCGGAGCCCTCGACATCATTCCCGCGCGCCTTGACGATCAGGGCCAGCGGCAACATTCCGCTGCCGCCAATGCCGCAGAAGAAATACGGCCCGGCATGTTCTAGTGTATTAGGGACGAGGGCGGTCTTTGAATCGGACATGATCCGGGTGTCTCAGCGGGTGGCGTATGGGGTCAAGTGAAAAGGTGTTCCGTATCGGCCTTGTAGCGCCCGGAACGCGCATGTCGAAATCGCTGGCCCAGAAGGCAATCGAGGTTGCCGCCCGCCAGTATGGCGACCGGGTGGAGCTGTTGTTTCACCCGCAATGTTTCGAGCAGGCTGGCCATTTCGCAGGCACAGACCGGGCTCGGATCGATGCCCTTGTCGAGGTCGCGAACGATCCCGAGATCGACGCTGTCTGGCTGGCGCGCGGTGGTTATGGCGCCTGTCGCGTCGCTGAGTATGCGATCCCCCAGCTTCACGAGCATGCCCGCGCCAAGAAATGGCTTGGCTATTCCGACGCCGGCTTCCTGCTGGCTGGCCTCTACAAGGCCGGCTTCAAAAATGTCGCCCACGGCCCGATGCCTGTCGACCTGATCCGCGACGATGGCGAGCGTGCGGTAAAGCGCGGTCTCGCCTGGCTGGTCGATGGCGCCTCAGGTTCGCTGGAACGCGGCGTCACGCCCGGCCACCCGAACCTCGCCTTCAACCTCACCATCCTGAGCCAGATTCTCGGCACGCCTCTTGAGCCGAAGCTGCAGGGCCATGTGATGATGCTGGAAGACGTCGGCGAGCATATGGACCGCATCGACAGGTACTTTTAACACGACACCTCGAACGCCAGC
>CALMWO010000327.1 GCA_937873805.1 uncultured Hyphomonadaceae bacterium | reverse complement strand
GCGAGCTGAAGGGCCGAAGACCGGAACGTCGATGGCGCGGAGCTTGTCGGCGAGGCCCATCACGAGCGGGACTTCGGGGCCGACGATGACGAGGTTGGGGCGTTCGATACGGGCGAGATCGACAAGCCCTTCGATATTGTCAGCGGCCACGGGCACGCATTCGGCAAGCTGGGCGATGCCCGGATTGCCGGGCGCGCACATAATGCTGGTGACGCGCGGGCTTTGCTTGAGACGCCAGACAAGGGCGTGTTCCCGGCCGCCTGACCCGACAATGAGAATTTTCATGTAAATTGTCCGGCCGGGTTGATAGCGGGTGTTATACCGTTGGCCGGATTAGTACCGGCAGGGCGGGTAAGACAAGGTTCTTCAGGCGGGGCTTCTCAAGTGGCGGGACAATCGGCGTTTTCGCGAGATAGCGACCTGACCGGGCTGTGGTCGGGCGAATACTGGTATGGGACGGGCAATCCCGTGCCGTTTTCGGCGCATATCGTCGATTCTCTGGGCACGATCACCGGCACGACCCTGGAACCGAACACGTTCGCGCATCCGGGACTGATCGAGCTGTCCGCCGATATTTCCGGCACGCGAGGCGAGCTGAGCGTGCGGTTCAACAAGCTGTACCATCCTGCGCCCGGCGTTCACCGGGAGCCGATCGTGTATACGGGCACGGTGGATTCCAAATTCACGATGATCGACGGCGAGTGGCGGTTCTCGCACGGCTTCTCGGGCCGCTTCGTTCTGGTGCGTGTCTCGCGTGGAGCGCAGGCGGAAGAGGTGGTGCGTGAGGTTGAGCTTGAGGTGAGGCGCTAGCCTCAGCCTTAGAAGCTTCCCGACACGGTGAGCACGACGCTGGGTCCGCGATGGCGGAGGCGGTTTTCCTGATAGCTGATCGGGTCCGCTCGCGTGCCGGCGTAGACGAGACGATTGAGCTTGTCGTCCTCGTCCAGCAGGTTGTTGAACCTGAGTTTGGCGTCGAGGCCGAACACGTTCTTGTTCTGAACATACACGTCCAGCGCGCCGCCATGGTCGAGGCGGTGGACGCGCTGATCGATGCGCCACAGGCCAGAGCCGCGGAAGGCCAGGAAATCTGCGCCCCAGGCCCAGAAGCTGTTCGGTATGTCTTGCCGGAACTTGATGTCGATCTTGTCGAAATCGATCATGCTGAGCATGCGCGTCTGCCCGGTGATCGGATCGTCAACGCGTTGCTCGCTGAGAAGGTAGAACCAGTCCACCTTTGCGCCCGGCAGCAATGATGACAGGCTGTAAGTGCCCGAGATTTCGATGCCGAAGTCAGTGGCGCTCTCGAGATTTCCGTCGCCTTCGAGAATGCTGATCGACCCATCGCCGTTGACGATGCGTTCGATCAGGATCTTGTCGTTCACGTCTTCGATGGCGCGATAGTAGAGGCGCAGCTTGACGGGGCCGCTCCAGTCCGTCTGGCTGTTGAGCACCAGCTCGGTATCCCAGCTTTGCTCTGGCACCAGGTTTGGGTTGCCGCCATTGGTCTGGTTTTGATCGTTGTTGAGCTGGACCGACGTGATGAAGTCGGCGAAGTCGAGCTGGCCGACGGCGCGTTCGACGCGGAAGGTGGCGTCCCAGTTGGCGCGGGAATTCCACGACAGGGCGACGAAGCCCTTGGGGCGAATAAATTCGCGCGTGAGGCCGTTTGCGCCGGTCTGCGCAAGTTCGGAGTATTCGGCGCCAAGCGAGGCCTGCACGCTGAGATTGCCGGTGAGAGGGCGACCGTGAACCAGCGATGCTTCAGCGCGGCGTTCTTCGACGCGGCTATCTGTGCCGGGAAGCGGCACGGCCACGTAGTCGACGCCAGAGAGCGCGTAGAGCTGGCCGCTATTGTCGAGATAGTTGAAAGCGCCCTCGAGAGAGATCTGCCAGTCGTTGCCGTTATCGTTGAGCGAGTATTCGCCGCGCAGGATGGATTCACCGCTTTCGCTTTCGGTAGTGATGCGTGCGCCGGTTCTTGGGCGGGCGCCAAGATAATCCACTGTCGCGGCTTCGCCTGGCGCGTTGGTGCGCGTCTGATGCAGGCCGATGAGTTTCAGGCGGCCCGGCCCGAGGCCGAACTCGTAGTCACCGCCGATCTCGATTTTTTCGCCTTCGTCGGTCTTGTCATAGAAGCGCACGCGATCCGGCAGTCGCGTACCGAAGCGGTTCGATACTTCGCGCTGGTGCTTGCTGTCACTGGACACGAGCAGGTGGACATTGGCGATCACGCCATCCAGCGTTTCGTGTGACAGGTCAAGCGAGCCCTGTACAAGCGTGTCGAGCGTTTCGTCGTGCTCGATCCGCGTGTCGAAAACGGTGTTGTGGATGTCACTGGCGTATTCGTAGCCGTAATAGCCGTCGCCTTTCTGGTCGCTGGAGAGCGAGGCGGTGTAGTTCCAGCCGCTGTAATCGCCGGAGAGGAAAAGCTTGCCGCGCTCCAGGCGCGGTGTGCGGTCTTCTCGGATTTCGGGCGACCATTCCCAGCGGCCGGTCAAGGCGCCGCCGCGGGTGATGACGTTGACGACGTAGCCGGAGAGGCCGGGGATGTTGAGGCGGGCGCCGTCGACGATATCGATCCGCACGACGCGGTCGGCGGAGATGCGGGCAAGCGCATCCTGTGCGCTGGTGGCCTTCGAGGAGATGCGCTGCGAGTTGATGAGCACGTTGGCGCCGCCCTGGCCCAGGCCGCGCTTTTCTGCGCCCTCAGTGATCGTGAAGCCGGGCGTCTGCTGCACCATGTCCAGAGCGGAGCGTGGCGAATAGCGGGCATAGAATTCGGGGCCGTAGGTCGTTTCGGACACGTTTGCGCCGACGCCTGTGACATCTGCGGCGGGGGTCTGCGCATAGGCAGAGCTGGCCGTCGCCATGAGGCCGAAGCCGACACCGGCGACCACATCCATAAAACCAGTTTTACGCAAATCCGTATCCCAGCCGACGCCCGAGTAAACTCGCGTTGACCGTAGGGCAGTTCGCTGCGGACGGCCAAGCACGTTGCTGAGTCAGATCGATAACGGCGATAGGCGCCTATGATTTGCGCGCGACGCTGATGTTGCGCTTTGGCGTCGAAATGCGAGGAATTGCTAAAGCCAGTTCGCCTTCGCGTGGATAAATCGTTCCCCCGTGATGACACGCGCGTGAGCAAATGCGCTGACTTGTCGCGACGTCCCTATCGGGTGGTGCGAGCCACTGGAGCGCAACCTTGCGATGGCAGGCGTGCGGGTTGCGCTATACTTACCGGCATGGATGAGTTTTCCGAATCGCAGAACCCGCCGCCGCATGGCGACAATATGCCGGAGCAGACGGTCTCCGAGCTGGCCAATGCGCTGAAGAAGACGGTCGAGGACAGCTACGGCTTCGTGCGCGTGCGGGGGGAGCTGGGGCGGGTGGTGCTGGCGAAGTCCGGTCACCTGTATTTCGACATCAAGGACGAAGGCGCGACGCTCAACACCATCATGTGGAAGGGCAACGCATCGAAGCTGCCGTTCAAGCCCGAGGAAGGGCTGGAGGTGGTGGCCGAGGGGCGGCTGTCGACTTATCCGGGGCGATCCAACTACCAGATGATTGCAGACAAGCTGCGCCCGGCAGGGCTCGGCGCGCTGATGCAGTTGCTGGAAGAGCGGAAGAAGAAGCTCGCCGCCGAAGGGCTTTTCGATGCCGGGCGGAAGAAGCCGATCCCGTTCCTGCCCACTGTGATCGGCGTGGTGACGTCTCCGACTGGCGCTGTCATTCGAGACATTCTGCATCGCGTGCGCGATCGCTATCCCGTGCATGTGCTGATCTGGCCCGCGCTGGTGCAGGGCGAGAAGGCGGCGGCGGAAGTCGAGGCGGGGATACGCGGGTTCAATGCGCTTAAGGTGGGCGGGGCGATACCACGGCCTGACGTGATCATCGTGGCGCGGGGCGGTGGCTCGATCGAGGATCTGTGGCCGTTCAACGAAGAGCGCGTGGTTCGTGCCGTGGCCGACAGCGAGATACCGCTGATCTCCGCCGTGGGGCATGAGACAGATACGACGCTGATCGATTTTGTATCCGACCGGCGCGCGCCGACGCCTACGGGCGCTGCCGAGATGGCTCTGCCTGTGCGTAGCGAGCTGATCGCGCAGGTCCAGACGCTGGGCGGGCGACTGACGCGGCGGCTGACGGGAACGGTCGAGAAGCGGAAGCTGGAGCTGCGCTCGGCGGGCGCGCGGTTGCCGAAGCTGGATACGTTGCTGCAAGGCCCCCGGCAGAGGCTCGATATGGCCTCGCAACGGTTTGGCGGATCGCTGTCTCGGATGGTGGCGCGAAAGCGGGCGAAGTTCGACCAGGCGGGCGGTGGTCTGCGGCCTGCGGCTTTGCGGCGGGAGATCGCAGGCAAGCGCGCGGAAGTGGAGCGGCTGGCGGCGCGCTTGCAGCCTGCGCTGGGGCGGCGGATGAAGCGGCTGCGGGACGCGCTGCGCGAACAGACGCGCGTGCTGGACTCGGTCTCCTATGAG
>CALMWO010000326.1 GCA_937873805.1 uncultured Hyphomonadaceae bacterium | reverse complement strand
GCGCATGGGCTCTCTGGTCATCGACGACGCAAACTTCAAATCCGAACGCGACGTGGTGAAGGAGGAGTTCCGCCAGTCCATCCTCTCGAACCCGTATGGCAAACTGCTCGGGCTTTATCTCTACCAGTCGGGTTTCAACGTTCACCCCTATGGCCGCCCCGGTATCGGCTCGATCGAAGATCTCGACGCGGCAACCGTGGAAGACGTGCGCGCTTTCCACGCCGCCTACTACCGGCCGGACAACGCCATCCTCGTCGTCTCGGGAAACTTCACCGAGGCACAGCTTGATGGCTATGTGAAGAAATACTTTGCAAGCCTGAAAACCCCTGAGCGCGCCATCCCGCGCGTGACCGCGATTGAACCGCCGCGTACCGAAGCGAAATCCTACACCGTCTACGAGCCGAACGTGTCGCTGCCTGCCGTTGCGGTTTCCTGGCCGCAGCCCGACGCGAACAGCCCGGATGTCGCCGCCATCATGATGATGGACGCCATCCTTACGAGCGGCCAATCCTCGCGCCTGTATCAGTCACTGATCTACGAACAGCAGATTGCCGCCGACGCTGGTTCGACCTTCGAGATCAATGCACAGCCCGGCCTGTACGGGCTCTACATGATCCTTGCCGGCGGAAAATCCGCGGATGACGGCATCGTTGCGCTGAACAAGGAAGTCGCCCGCCTGCGCGACACCGAAGTCACGCAAGCCGAGCTGGATGAGGCGCGCAACGAGCTGATCACTGGCGCGCTTCAGGGCCGCGAAACATCCGATGGCCGCGCTGATGATCTCGCGCGCAGCGTCATTCTCTACAAGAACGCCAAGGCGTCGGACGAAATTCTCGCCAAGCTGCAAACTGTAACGGCGGCCGATGTTCAACGCGTCGCCAAGGCCATCCTCGACGACACAAAGTCCGTCACCATCAAATACCTCCCGGAAGAAGACCAGAAAGGCGCCGCTGAAGCGACATTCGCTGACGCTCCCACGATCCAGACTTCCAAGATCGAAATCGCTGCCGCAGACATTCCGACCTACACGCTCGCGGCAGAAGCAGATCGCGCCAAGCCGCCCGAGGCTGGCGCCCCGGTCGAAGCGAAAGTGCCCGGCTCGTCCGAGAAAACGCTGGCCAACGGCCTGCGCGTCATCGTCGCCAGCAAGCCCGGCCTGCCGCTCGTCAGCGCCAGCCTGCGCATCTCGGCAGGCAGCGCGCTTGATCCTGCTGACAAGTCGGGCCTCGCTTCGATGACGGCAGACCTTGTCACGCGCGGCACGACGACCCGCTCGGCGACGCAGATCGCCAGCGAAATCGAAAGCCTTGGCGCCGCCATCGGCGCCGGTGCTGGCGCTGACGCCACCGACGTCTCGATCTCCACACGCTCGGACAAGGCCAAGGAAGCCTTCGCCATCATGTCGGACGTCGTCCAACACCCGGCCTTCGCGGCCGAGGAGCTGGCGCGCGCGCAACGCGAAACGCTTGACGGCCTCGAGCTTGCGCTCACCGCGCCACGCTCTGTCGGCAGCCTCGCCATGACACGCGCTGTCTTCGGCGCCGGCCCCTATGGCGGCGTCGCAACCGCGAAATCGATAACGTCGCTGACGACGCAACAACTCACGGCTTTCCACGCGACCAACTGGCGCCCCGACGCGTCGGTGCTCGTGATCGCGGGCGACATCACGCCGGAAGACGGTTTTGCTCTCGCCGAAAGCGCCCTTGGCGCCTGGGCCAAACCAGCAACGCCGGTTCCCGCCGCCGCTGCTGCGGGCGCAGCCCTGCCCCCGCGAGCCCTTACCGTCGACATGCCGAAGATCGGTCAGGCCGTCGTGTTCCTCGGTCGCGCCGGCCCCACGCGCATGGCGGATGACTACTTCCCCACCGTGGTCGCCAACAACGTGCTCGGCGGCGGGTACTCAGCGCGTCTCAACGCGGAGATCCGCATCAAGCGCGGCCTGTCTTACGGCGCCAATTCCGGCCTCACGGGTCGCAAGCAGCCCGGCCCGATCACCGCTCTGGCGCAGACGCGCAATGATGCGGTGCCGCAAGTTGTCGACCTGATGGTGTCGGAATTCGCCCGCCTCGGCGCTGAACCCATCCCGGCGAACGAGCTGGCCGCGCGCAAGGCCGTGATCATTGGCGGCTTCGGTCGCTCAGTCGAAACCACGGCGGGTCTAGCGAGCCAGTATTCGGCCCTCGCCCAGTTCGGCCTACCGCTTGAAAAGCTGCAGACCTATTCGGCAGACATCAACGCGGTCACCGCCGAACAGGCCGGCGCCGCAGCGAAGGCTTACTATGATCCCGCAAATGCATCGCTGATCGTGGTTGGCGACGCCGCCCAGTTCTGGGACCAGATCAAGGACAAGCGCGCGGGCATGGAACGCCTGGCCGTGGACAAGCTGAACCTCGACTCAGCGACGCTGAAATAGAGAGCGGGGTCACGCACAAACAAAAACGCCCCGGCGAAAGCTGGGGCGTTTTCTTTTCGGAACCGGATCGATCGCCTAGAGCAGCGCGATCCCGCCAAACTTCACAGCAATGGCCATCACCAGCAGCGCCGAGAGCATAATCGCCAGCGCGATCAGCGCGGTCACAACGCGACCGCGCGTCATCTCGGTGTCAGCGTTCAGATCCAGGAAATAGCTGCGAACGGTTGGCGGCTCGAAGCCTTCCTTGAGAAACCAGGGGGCCATCTTGCCGCCCAGCCACAGGGAAACACCCGTCAGAACAAGGCTCGCGGAAAAAAGCATGATAGCGGGGAACACCATCGCAGCTTCGGCGTTCATGTCGATTCACCCTCCAACAGCCCAGCGCTGCTAGAGGTGAATCAGACTGCAGATTCAGTCAAACAGGATTATGGGCAGCGCTGCTTTTGCCGCGGCGTCTGCCCATGCTTTCCGCAACGCCAATAACTAGCGCTTCAGATTCCCGCAGAAGCGCTGGATGCGGCGGCAGGCTTCTTCCAGCTTCTCTGTCGACGTCGCGTAGGAAATCCGGAACGCCGGGCTGAGGCCGAATGCCGAACCGAACACCACGGCGACCTTTTCTTCTTCCAGAAGCGCCGCTGCAAAATCCTCGTCGTTGGTCAGCTTCTTGCCGCCTGCCGTCGTCTTGCCGATGGCGCGCGAGCAATCCGGGTAGACGTAGAACGCGCCTTCCGGGACCGGCGTGTGCAGTTCCTCGGTCTGGTTCAGCATGCTGACCACGAGGTCGCGACGCTTCTTGAACAGTTCCTGGTTCGGCTTGATGTAGTCTTGGGTTCCATTCAGCGCCTCAACCGCCGCCCACTGCGAGATCGAGCTCGGGTTGGACGTTGTCTGGCTCATCACCTTGGCCATGCCCTTGATCAGGGCTTCGGGGCCTGCCGCATAGCCGATGCGCCAGCCCGTCATCGAATAGGCTTTCGAGACACCGTTCATTGTCAGCGTGCGCTCATAAAGCCGGGGCTCGACCTGCGCGATCGTCCAGAACTTGAAGTTGTCGAACACAAGGTGCTCGTACATATCGTCCGTCAGGATCCAGACATGCGGATGGCGCAACAGAACATCGGCCAGCGCCTGCAGCTCTTCCTTCGTGTAAGCCGCGCCCGACGGGTTCGAGGGCGAGTTGAGAATCAGCCACTTCGTCTTCGGCGTGATCGCCTTTTCCAGCGCTTCCGGCTTCAGCTTGTAGTTGTCGGCCGCGTAAGCCTGCGCAAACACCGGCGTCGCGCCGCAGATCAGCGCCATTTCCGGATAGCTGACCCAGTACGGCGTGGGAATCACGACTTCATCGCCAAAGTTCAGCGTCGCCATGAAAGCGTTGAAAATCACCGGCTTGCCGCCCGGCGAGACGTTCACCTGGCTTGGCTTGTACTCGAGGCCGTTCTCGCGCTTGAACTTGGCGCAGATCGCCTGCTTCAGCTCGGGGATGCCGTCGACGTCAGTGTATTTGGTCTTGCCGTCCTGAATCGCCTTGATCGCGGCCTGCTTGACGTTTTCAGGCGTATCGAAGTCCGGCTCGCCCGCGCCCAGACCAATCACGTTTTCGCCCTTGGCTTGCAGCTCCCTCGCCTTCTGCGTGACGGCGATGGTGGCCGAGGGTTTGATCCTTTTGAGCGCTTCCGAGACGGGGGCGGACATGGACGTTTCTCCAGTTTTATGGCGCGGCTGATACGCTGTTCCGACCGGGGAAAAAAGGGCCAGATCGAGGCGCGCGGCCATCTGTTCGCAATTTAATGGCAGTAACGGCGCGTACGCCTGCCCCAACTGCCTCTCGTGGCACTGTCACGCAGTCAAATTACAGTGGGAGGCGTTGTCTTCCGGCCCATCTCATATGTATCGACAGGAAAACGGAGGAACCGCATGCAATTCCTGAAGCTCGGCGCAACTGCCATCGCGACCGGCGTCCTGACCGCCCTGACGATGGCCCCGGCGCTTGCCCAGCAACCAATCCCGCTGACCAAGCAGATCATCGCGCCGCTCAACGAAGCGCGGGCAGCTATCATTGCCAAGGACTGGCCGACCGCGAAAGCCAAGCTCGCCGCTTCCACCGCGCAGGCGAAAACGCCGACCGACAAGCTGGCGATCGAAAAGCTCACCATCGTGATGGCGACCCAGACCAAGGACTCGGCCGAGCAGATCCGCTCGCTCCAGGCGATGCTGTCCAGCGGCCTGCTGACGCCGGACGAGAAGAAGCAATACAAAGGCGCCATTGCAGGCGTCTATGCCGAAGCCGGCGACGCACAGAAATCCAACGCCGCCTTCCGCGAGTTCATCGACGAATACGGCGGCACGGCCGAGCAATATGCCGCTGTCGGCAACGAATATCTGAAGCAGAAAGATTTCCCGACCGCGATCACCTACGGCAACAAGGCGATCGATGCGGTCAAGGCAACTGGCGGCAAGGCGCCCGAGCCTTACTATCACCTGCTGATGCGCGCGCATAAAGAGTCCAATGACATGGACAAATATTACGCTGTCGAAGAACAGCTCGTCGGCGTCTATCCGAAGGAGCTCTACTGGAAGGAACTGATCGCGGCGCGCACGCAGGACGCGCCGGGCTATGGTGGTCTGATCCGGCTCGACATGTTCCGCGCCATGCAGGCCGCCAACATTCCGCTGTCCGCGCAAGAGAAACGCACGGCATCGGCCGAAGCTCTCAAGCGCGGCCTGCCGGCCGAAGCCATTCAGATCCTCGAACCGGCAATCGCCAGCGGCGAACTGTCTGAAGCCGACGACAAGGAAAACCTGAAAGACGCGAAAGCCATGCTCGCCACCGACAAGACCGGCCTGGCGAAAGAGGCTGCTGACGCAACGGCCAAAGGCACCGGCCTCAGCCTCGCGAACATCGGCGAAGCAATGCTCAGCCATGGCGACAACGCCAAGGCTATCGAGCTGATCCAGAAAGGCATCGAACGCGGCATCTCGGACGCGGGCGAGCTGGATATCGCCAAGCTTCACCTCGGCATCGCGCAAAGCCGCTCTGGCCAGAAAGACGCCGCACGCGCGACGTGGGCCACGATCAAGTCTGACAATGGCTCGGCTGTACTCGCCAAGAACTGGACGCTGATCTCTACCCTGCTCCCGTAGCAGCGACGTCACAACAACAACGGCCGGGCGCGCCATTCGCACGCCCGGCCGTTTTGCGTTTGTAGCCTGCCGTCACTTCAGCCCGAGCTGCCGCGCCAGATAGATGTAGTGACGCGCCCAACGCTGCGAGTTCAATAGCGGATCCGAGTCGTTGGAGTGACCACCATTGGTCTCTTCAAAATACAGCGCAGGATGACCCATCGCCTGCAGCCGCGCCGCGAGCTTGCGGGCATGGCCGGGATGCACGCGGTCGTCATGCGTGTTCGTGGTGATGTAGACTTCGGGATACTTCGCTCCCTCGCGAATGTTCTGGTAACCGGAATAGGCAGCGATCCACTTGGCCTCCGCCGGAATGCGCGGGTCGCCATACTCGCCCATCCACGACGCGCCCGGCGGCAGTTCGTGATAGCGCAGCATGTCCACCAGCGGGCTTTCGATCACCGCGCCGCCGATCAGTTCGGGATGCTGTGTCAGCGTAACCGACGTCAACACGCCGCCATTCGAGCGGCCATAGATGCCCAGATGCTCCGCCGACGTGATCTTCCGCGCCGCCAGATCAGCGGCAACCGCCGCGAAGTCATCGAACGCCCGCTGACGATTGCCCTTCAGCGCGGACTGGTGCCACGCCGGTCCGAACTCGCCGCCGCCACG
>CALMWO010000325.1 GCA_937873805.1 uncultured Hyphomonadaceae bacterium | reverse complement strand
CGACTTGTCGTTCGCGACGCCCATGATGAGGCCGCGCTTGCCCTTCATCAGGTCACCTTTGGGGAAGGTCCAGTCGGCCATGGGAGGCTCCTTTGCTGAGATCGCGGGGTAGGTGAGCGGCGCTGGCGCGTCAAGTTTGGGCGCACATGCAGCCGCGACCCCACGGCAGGCCGCAGGGCAGGCAGGCTGGTTGGTTGGGGCCCATCATGAGCTGTCGGCGAACTGCACGAAAAGGCGTGTCACCTCGGCCTGGAGGCGGCCCAGATGGTCGTTGAAATCGCTCCAGGGCGTAAATTGTGGCGCGAACAACGCTTCCACCCGGCGCGGCATGGCGCGCGAGAAGCGGCGGGCCAGACGCTGAATGTGGCCGGCGGGATTGGCGGCGGCGCGAATCAGCGCTTCGAGCCGCAAGGCCAGCGGCCGCGTGGGATGGTGCTCACGCAGCGGCGGACGTGGCGGCTTCGTCTCCACCGCATTGGCCGCGTGAAGGCGCGCGCGGGCGAGGAGCGCCTTGTAGCGGCGGTCGCGCGGATTTTCACGCGGCGGGACGGTGCAGAACGTGACGGGCCAGCGGGTGGAGTCCTGAGGGTCGAGCGGTCTTTGCGGGCGCGCAGGCAAAGGGCCGAGGCTCACGCGCATTGCATCCGCGAGGCGGACCGCCGGCGCGATGCGCAAAGCCTCGACCATGAAGATGCGGCGGAGCAGGAGCTCGATGGGACGAAGCTGACTGAGGAAGGTGTTGCGCTGATCCGTCGGGATCGTCCTGCGGGCCAGCAGGGCGACGGGCGTGAAGAAGACACGCGCCATCGCAGCGACAAGCGCGCGCAGGAAATCCAGCGCGCCAGAGCTGGCGGGGTCAAGCTTCGGGGAAGAGGCGGGCTCGGTCATGTGCGCAGTATCGCACTGGGCTTGCGGGGTGTGGGATGGCTGATCCCGCTGTCCACCGTTTCGGTTCGATGAGGTCTTTGAATCCGTTGGCGAAAGCGCACGAAGTGGGGATGGCCATCCTACATTACGGCGCAGGAATTACGCGGAGTTGTGCGGCCGAGATGACTTGCGGAAGGAAAGGAAGATCCTCGGGTCAAGCCCGAGGATGACGCTGGCGGGCGTGCTCAGACCTTCGCGACCATGACGGAGCCGTTCGTTCCGCCGAAGCCGAACGAGTTCGACATCACCATCTTGATGACCGCTTCGCGGGCTTCGCGGATGATGTTGACGCCGTAGGCGAGGGGGTCGAGCTTGTCGATGTTGATCGAAGGAGCGACGAATTTCTCCTTCATCATGATCAGCGAATAGATCAGCTCCTGCACGCCGGCGCCGCCGAGCGAGTGGCCGGTCATCGACTTGGTGGCGGAGATCATCGGCTGGTCGGAGGCCTGCTGGCCGAAGACTTCGCGGACGGCTTCCAGTTCCTTCATGTCGCCAACCGGCGTCGAGGTTGCGTGCGGGTTGAGATAGTCGGGCGCGCGGCCCGCCTGGCTCATCGCAAGGCGCATGGCGCGGGCTGCGCCTTCACCCGACGGGGCGACCATGTCGAAGCCATCCGAGGTCGCGCCATAGCCGGCGATTTCGCCATAGATGGTCGCGCCGCGGCGCTTGGCGTGTTCGTACTCTTCCAGCACGAGCATGCCTGCGCCGCCCGCGATCACGAAGCCGTCGCGATCGGCGTCGTAAGCCCGCGATGCACGATGAGGTTCGGTATTGTATTTCGACGACATGGCGCCGAGCCCGTCGAACAGGGCGGAGAGCGTCCAGTCGAGTTCTTCGCCGCCGCCGGCGAACATCACATCCTGCTTGCCCCACTGGATCTGTTCGGTGGCTGCGCCGACGCAATGCAGCGACGTCGTGCAGGCGGACGAGATCGAATAGTTCACGCCGAGAATCTTGAAGAGGGTGGAGAGCGTCGCCGATGCGGTCGACGACATCGCCTTGGGCACGGCGAACGGCCCGATGCGGCGGGGCGAGCCTTTTTCGCGGGTGGAGTCAGCGGCGGCCACGATGGCGCGCGTGCTCGGGCCGCCGGTTCCGACAATAAGCCCCGTGCGCGGGTTAGAGATGATGCTTTCGTCGAGGCCGGCGTCGGCAATCGCCTGCGTCATCGACATGTGGCACCAGCCGGCGCCATCGCCCATGAAGCGCATCGCGCGCTTGTCGACATGGTCTTCCGGCATGGCGTTCGGCTTGCCGGCGACCTGGGACTTGAACCCCTTGTCGGCGTAGTCCTGGATGAAGCTGATGCCCGACTTGCCCTGCTTGAGGCTGTCGGTGACTTCGCGAATCGTGTCGCCGATGGAGGACACGATGCCCATGCCCGTGACGACTACCCGGCGAAGATCTGGGCCGTTGGCGGCCATGGCGTGCAGCTCCCTAATGAACCTCGTGACGCCGACATGCGCGGCGTACGCAGAACCTGATTTTTACGCGGCGGCGGCGATCAAGCCAACTTTCATGTCCTTGGCCTGGTAAATCTTTTCGCCATCCAGAAACACAGTCCCGTCAGCAATGCCCATCGTCAGGTGCGAGCGAATCGCCCGCCGGATATCGATCTCGTAACGCACCAGCTTCTTGTCCGGCGTGACCTGGCCCGTGAATTTGCACTCGCCGACGCCAAGCGCGCGGCCTTTGCCGGGCGAGCCCGACCAGCCGAGCCAGAAGCCGACCAGCTGCCACATTGCATCGAGTCCAAGACAGCCAGGCATCACGGGATCCCCCGGGAAGTGGCATTTGAAGAACCAGAGATCGGGGTGGATATCGAGTTCCGCAACGATGTGGCCGCGTTTGGCCGAACCGCCGTCGAGGGTGATTTCCTTGATCCGGTCCAGCATCAGCATGGGCGGGGTCGGGAGCTGGGCGTTGCCGGGCCCGAAAAGCTCGCCGCGGCCGCTCTTCAGCAGCTCCTCGTAAGTGTAGGACGCCTGCGGCGTGTGAAATGCGTGAGGCGAATTGGGGGACTGCGTCATATGCCGCTCCGGAAGGAGAGGCCGGTTAACACGGGGGGATAGGGGGCTCAAGCGCGCTGAGGCGAACGCAGGCGCAGCAAAATCCTAGCGATTTCCGGGAGCGGCGATCAGCGGGTCGACGCCCCAGAGCTGAGCCTTGCGAACCCAGCCTTCATGGCCCTCTGCGACCACCTGGCACCATGCGCCATCGCAATTGCCAAGGGACACCACCGCGCCGGCTTCAAAACGGGCAAGGCGGGCGGAACGCGGGTTAGCTTCCCGGAAGATTGCGCCGGTTTCGTTGGTGATGGCGGTGCGTTCGGCGGCCAGCTGGGATTTGTTGACCCAGACCTCATCGCCCATCGGATCACGGATTTTGCGCCAGTCCTGGCTTTCGCGCACGATCACGACTGGCAGGCCGGCGCGTTCATAGGTCCAGCGGATGGGGTAATCGAGGCTGGGGCCGGAGCGGCCGTTCACGGTGTCATGCCGCAGGCTGGCATAACGGGGGACGGGTTTGCCGGAGAAGTCGCTGACCCGCGGTTCCATGCTCTCGGGCGCGTAAGCCTTGAAGCTGCCGGGCGCGAGCTGGTCCTGCGCGTAGGCGGCCGTGGCGCCGAAAATCTGCGCAACAGCCAGCAAAGTGACGAGACGGATGCGTTTTTCGCTCACGGGGCGGCATTTCCTCGTGGTGGAGAGGCGGGAGGTCAAAAAAGCACGGGGTGGTGAAAGTGCGCTTAACCACGTGCGGGAAAACAGGGTGAATTCCGCATTTGCCATAAGAGTATCGTGTTTGAGCGATTGAGAGCCGGTTGGCCCGGCGGCATCGCCTTGCTACACCGCAGGAAAGGTGAGACGGGGCAGCCCGCGCGCCAAGAGCAGAGGAACGCCCCGAGGCATGCCCACGTCCCGCCCGAAGGTGAAGGTCATTGTGACGCGTCGGCTGCCCGAGCCGGTCGAAACGCGCATGAGCGAGTTGTTCGACGTCGAGCTCAACACGACCGACACGCCGATGACGATCGAGCAGCTGTGCGACGCTGCGGCGCGCTGCGACGTGCTGGTGCCGACGCTGACCGACAAGATCGACGGCCGGGTCCTGGCGCGGGCAGGTGACCGGCTGAGGCTGATCGCCCAGTTCGGCGTGGGCGTGGACAATATTGACGTGCAGTCGTGCGTCTCGCGCGGCATCACCGTGACGAACACGCCGGGCGTGCTGACCGAAGACACGGCCGACATGACGATGGCGCTGATCCTTGCTGCGCCCCGCCGCATCGTGGACGGCGTGAGCGCCATGCAGTCCGGCCAGTTCGTTGGCTGGTCGCCGACCTGGATGCTCGGCCGGCGTATCTACGGCAAGCGGCTGGGCATTATCGGCATGGGCCGCATTGGCACGGCAGTGGCCAAACGCGCCCGCGCCTTCGGCCTGCAGGTTCACTATCACAACCGGAAGCCGGTTCGCGATCAGGTCGCTGAACAGCTTGAGGCGACCTATTGGGAAAGCCTCGACCAGATGCTGGCCCGGATGGACATCGTCTCCATCAATTGCCCGCACACGCCCGCGACCTTCCATCTGATGAGCGCGCGGCGCATCAAGCTGATGAAACCGGAAGCCTATCTGGTGAACACGGCGCGCGGCGAAGTCGTCGACGAAGCGGCCATGATCCGTGCGCTGGAAAATGGCGAGATCGCTGGCGCCGGGCTCGACGTGTTCGAGAACGAGCCCAATGTGAACCCGCGTCTGAAAGCCCTGCGCAACGTCGTCCTGCTGCCGCACATGAGTTCGGCGACGCTCGAGGGCCGCGTGGACATGGGCGAGAAGGTCATCATCAACATCAAGACCTTCGCTGACGGTCACAAACCGCCAGATCGCGTCATCCCGGCGATGCTCTAGTCAGCAACGCTTTAGGCGCAGCCTGCTTCAGGATCGCCATCGTTTAGGCGCCGTCGCCCCTCAGGGTGACAGGCGGGTGGACAAGCTTTCGTCCACGAAACGATCAGGTGTAAGTCCGATGCGTGTTGTGGTTTCCGCTGTTTTTGCTGCGGCTCTGGCCTCTGCGGGCGCGGCGGTGGCGCAGGTTCCCGGCCAGCCGATAGCAGCGCAAGCCAGCTATACGGTCGAGCCGTTCACACCCGCGGGGCAGGTTACGATCCAGGGCACAGGCGTGCGCCTGCGCGCCGAGCCGTTCTCGACGCCGCAGACGCAGGTTCTGTCGAGCGGCAGCACCGGGCTGGCGCTGAGCGTGGTCGGCATTGCGCGTCTGCCTGACTGGAACTGGTATCAGGTCGTTCTCAAGAACGGTCAGAAGGCGTTTATCCGTTCGGATCTTACGTCTGCTCCGTCGCGTGGCGCGGGGCAGGGTGCGTCAGCCCCGACTGTGATCGCGTCTGCGCCGACGCCGCCCCCGACACCTCCGGCCTATGTGCCGCCAGCCTACACGCCGCCCGTGCCGATCGGCCCTCAGCCCGTACAGCTTTCGCCGCCGGTCGTTGTTCAGCCCCAGACGCCGGTCGATACAAGCGGCCGGCCGTCACTCGATCTGCCGCGCCCGTCAGATCCTGCCGGTCTTCAATCGCACTGACGCGGCGATAGCCCAGCCGGGACTGGTATTGGGCTTCAGTCTCATTCAATCTGGGTTCAGCCGGGGTCGGGGATGATCCGGGGTGGACCTGGAGTGGGACGATGACGGTTTTTCGCACTGGCCGCACGCTTGCCTTCGCGGTGCTTGGCGCCTGCGTCATGGCGATTTCCGCCTGCGCAACCGAGGAGGGCTATCGCCAGCACATGAGCATGGAGATGGGTCGTGCGAGCGATGACATCATGATGCGTTGGGGCCCGCCGCAGAATCGTTCGAGCATGTCGAACGGGCGTGAGATGTGGAGCTACACCAAGACGACCGTGGATGAGCAGGACGGCTACTACCGCGACGAGACGCGGCAGGTGAAACGCACCTTCACCGACAAGGACGGCAAGCAGAAGACCGAGACGATCGAAGAGACGTTCCCGGTCTGGCAACCGCCCCGTGTCTATCGCTCGACGTGTTCGACCCGCTTTGTGATGGGCGGCGGGCGCGTTGAGGACGTGACGTTTGAAGGCGACGGCTGCGTTGCGGAAGAGCTTAAGTAGGCGCGTACCTACTCGCTGATCGTCTCGCGGCTTTCCGTTCCGGCTTCCACCGCTTCATCCGTGAAGCGCAGATCGTCCCAACCTTTCTGCGAGTAGAGGCGCGTCTGGTCGGAATGGTGGGGCGAGGTTGCGTCCGTTGATTCCGAATAGGTGAGGATGCCCTGGCTCACCGGACCGTTGGCGGTGAATTCCGTCGTCATGATCCAGCTTGCGCCATGGCGGATGCTGGTCCAGCCGAGTTTGGGCTCGAGGTCTTCCACGGTGATGACGTTGAAGACGCCTTCGGGGCCGGCGCCGCCGTGGATCGGAATGCGTTCTTCGCCGCGGGTTTCGCGTTGAACGTCGCCGAGGCGGGCGTTGGCGGGGATTTCCATTTCGGTGAGTTTGTCGACGGCCCTGGCGAAGGCTTCGAGGACTTTCGGGTCTGACGTATCCAGCGTGTTGGGCGTCGCGACCGGGTTCTTCGGATCGAACGCGACCTTGAATTTCAGGCCGCCGTTTTCAGCGAAGAGATGAAAGAGGTGCGCGCCGCGGCTGTCGAGATCGACCTTGCCGTCCCACTCCGCGATGGCTTTGCAGGCGGCGGGAATGTTGGGGCGGGCGGACGTCATGCAGATCCTGGCGAGATCTTTTTGCACGAGTTCAGCGCCGTAGTGGCGGTTGCCGTACATCACCTTTTGCAGGGTGCCGATGTCGAACTTGGGTTCGCCGAGGCCGTCGGTTCCGGCGACGCGGTCTGCGACCTGGATCAGGCCGAGGCGTGTGCGCAGGGAGCGCGTGGTGGCTTCATCGCCCCAGATCGGGCTGTAGCCTTCGAGCGGTTGGGCCGGGTTTGTCAGCCAGTAGCTGTCATTGCTCTGCGTGACGTAGTCGGTGCGGAAAAGATGGGGCGAGGCGGCGGGGCCGAACACGCCGGGCGCGGTCGCATCTGCGTCCGTCTTCCAGTCGCAGGCGGCGCGCGAGCCGTCGAGGACGGGGATGCGTTCCTTCGTCCATTGCTGGCGGGCGAAGTCGGACTTCGAGCAGGCGTCGGCGAGTTCGCGCGGCACGTTCGGGATCATGCCGAGATCGCCGTAGAGCGCTTCGCCGGTGCTATCGGCTGCGGTCGTGTTGAAGCGGTAGGACTGGTACTTGCCGAGCGCGGTTTGCAGCTCGCGCACGGACTTCGACTGCCAGACGGCCATGTACTGGTCGACATCGCGCAGGCCGACGCGGGGCGTGCGCAGGGCGAAGGCTGTGGTTGCGGTCCACGGGTAGGTGGTCGATGAGACGACATTGCCCCAGCGCGTGGAATAGAGCGTGCGGGTTTCGGGCTGCAGCTTGCCATCACGGAGGACCTGCACCGTCACCTCGGTGCGATCCATGGCGACGGGTTGGCCTTCATAGATGTATTTCGTCGGGTCGGCGGGATCAAGCGTGAGTTCGTAATAGCCGAAGCGCTTGGCGGTGGAGACGGTGTTGCTCCACGCGATGTTTTCGGTGTGGCCCATGCGGATGAGCGGCATGCCGATGTAGGAGACGCCGACGATGTTGAGCTTGCCCGGAATGATGAAGTGCGTGCGGTAGAAGCGGTTGGGGCCGTCCCACGGATAGTGCGGGTTGCCGAGCACCATGCCTTTGCCGCCCTTGGTCACTTCACGCCCTAAGCCATAAGCATTCGAGCCGAGATCGACTTCGTTGATGTAGGCATCGCGGCTGAGAGATGCGTGCTCCGCCGAGGGCGGCGCGGCGCTGGTGGTGGGGGCGATGAAGCCGTCGATCGTCTGGCCGACATACATGTGGCGCCAGAAGTCGATCTCATCGATGGGCTGCACCCATGGCTGGCCCTTGCAGCGCGGATCGGTGATCGCGGCGCCTTTCTCGCGGATAAACTTGTTGAGGCCGGCGACATAGCCTGCGGTGATTGCGCGTGCGTCTGCCGAGGGCGTGTCGACGGAAGAGGCGGGACCGGCGAGGAGTTTTTCGGAATCGCCCGCCTGATTGACACGCTGGTGGTAGACGTCGCTGGCGATGTTGGCGTCGTCCTCGCCGGGTCCGAGATAGCGGGCGCGCTCGGCGCGGACGGTTAGCATGCGGTCGAGGATTTCGCAGAGATTGTCCTGCGCGCTGGCATAGCCGAAGCCGAAACCGATGCCGCCGAAATCGTCGGCCTTGATGTGCGGCACGCCATAGGCTGTGCGGCGGATCTCGGCGCTGAAGGCGTGCGATGCGGCGGGGGCCGAGGATGGGGTGCAGGCCGCAAGCGCGAGAAGCGCGGTCGCGGCAAGGACTTTCGATTTCATCTGAGGCGCTCCATCCGTCCGTGACGGACCGTAGCGTGAGCCATGGTGCGCGCAATGGTTAGTGTTTTTCGCTTGAACTGGCCGGCGGCTGGGCCTCTTCTGGAGCAAACATCAGGGGGTAAGCGGCATGAGACTTTTCGCTATCGGACTTGCCGTCGCGTTCTCTGCTGCTGGAAGCGCGTGGGCGCAGAACAATCCGCCGGCGCCGAAAGTCACGGACATGGGCGGCGGCATCCAGGTCATCTTCGGGACGGGCGGGAATATCGCCGTGTCGGCCGGGGTGGACGGGGTGTTCGTGATAGATGACCAGTATGCGAACTCGGCGGCGGCGAACCTCGCCAAGGTCAACGAGATTGCGAAAGGCGCTCCGCGCTACCTGCTCAACACGCACTGGCATTCGGATCATGCGGGCGGGAACGAGACGTTCGCGAAAGCAGGTGCGACGATCTTTGCGCACGAGAATGTCCGCAAGCGGCTGACGGGCGAGGTTGCATCGCTGGGACTGGACGGGAAGCCGGCGGCTGCGTCGCCCGCACCGGCGTGGCCGGTCATCACCTTCCATGAGGGCGTGGATTTCCATCTGAACGGCGCCCAGATCGTGGTGACGAAGATGCGGTCCTCGCACACGGACGGGGACTCCATCGTGCGCTTCGTGGAGCCGAACATTCTCCACACCGGGGATATCATGTTCAACGGCCTGTTCCCGGTCATCGATGTTGGTTCGGGTGGATCGGTGACGGGCTATCTGGAAGCGATGAAAGAGATCTACGGAATGGTGGACGACAAGACGCGCATCATTCCCGGGCATGGCGAGATTGCCACGAAGGCGGATCTGGCGAAGCAGATCGCGATGCTGGAGGGCGCCATCAAGGCAGTCGAGGCGCGGATCAAGGCGAAAGATACGCTGGAGCAGGCGATCGCGAAGAAGCCGCTGACGCCATGGAAGGCGTTCGCGTGGAGCTTCATCAACGAGGATCGCTTCACGACGATCCTGTACAATGGCTTGAAGAAGTAGGGGATGATGATGCGGGTTCTTTTTCTCACGAGTGTTGCCGCGCTGGCTCTGATGGGATGCGCGACGACGGAGACCGCCGAGGCGCCTGCAGCTCCGGTTGCTGCTGCGGCAGCGCCGCCAGCTGCTCCGGCGCCGGCAGCGAATACGCAGGCTTTCGCGCGCGTGGTCGATCTTGGGCAGGGCGTGTCCATGCTGATCGGCGCGGGCGGAAACTTGGGTCTCAGTGTTGGCGATGACGGCGTGTTCCTGATCGACGATCAGTTCGCCACCAACGCAGAGGTCAACCTCGCCAAGATCGAGGAGCTGACCAAGGGCAAGCCGAAATACCTGATCAACACGCACTGGCATTTCGACCATGCCGGCGGGAACGAGGTGTTCGGCAAGGCCGGCGCGACGATCTTTGCGAGCGACAAGGTGCGCAAGCGGCTGACGGGCGAGATCCCGTCGCAGTCGCGTGGCGCGCCAGCCGTGCCGGCGGCGAAATCGGCGCTGCCGGTGGTGACGTTCGTCGATGGCATCGACTTTCATCTCAACGGGCAGACGATCCGTGCGGTGCGTGCGCCGCTGCCTGCGCATACGGACGGCGACACGCTGATCTACTTTGTCGAGGCAGACGTGTTGCATACGGGCGACACCTACATGAAGGATCGCTATCCGTTCGTGGATACCGGGTCGGGCGGCACGCAGGCTGGGTTCATCGCAGCGATCGAGAAGGCGCTGTCGATCGCCGGGCCGAACACGAAGGTGATCCCCGGCCATGGCGAGCTGGCGACCAAAGCCGATCTCCAGGCGGCGCTCGACATGCACAAAGGTGCGCGCGCCGCAGTCGAGGCGCTGGTGAAATCCGGCAAGACGCTGGAAGAGACCGTTGCGGCGAAGCCGCTGGCGCAGTGGACGCCCCGCTTTGGCAGCGCGGCAGGAAGCGACGACACCTACACCACCGTGATCTACGCCGAGCTGAAGAAGTAGATCAGGCGCTGCAGACCGGGCAGGCGGGGTCGGCGGACAGTTTGACCGTGCGGCTGTCGCCGCTCAGCCCGTCGAACAGCCAGACGTTGCCGGCTATCGACTGACCAGCGCCGGTAATCTCCTTGATCGCTTCCAGTGCGAGGCGTGCGCCGACAATGCCGGTGAGTGGGCCGACAACGCCGACGGCGGCGCAGGTCTCCTCCGTCTCGGGCATCTCGGCGACGAGGCAACGATAGCAGGGCAGGCGTTCGCCGGCGGGCCTGCCTTTCGAGAGGCCGGACTTGAATACGGATAGCTGCGCGCTCCACCGCCCGACTGCGCCGGAGACGAGCGGCAATCCCAGTTCATGGCACGCGACGTTGACCTCGAAGCGCGTGGCGAAGCTGTCCGATCCATCGATGACGATCTGGGCGCCAGACAAAAGCGCGGCCGCGTTGGCCGCGCCGAGGCGCTCGCGCTTCGCGTGTATCGTTGTGCCGGAGTTCAGTCCGGTCAGCCGGGCGCCGCCTGCTTCGGTCTTGGGCCGGCCAACATCGCCGCCAATGAACAGAACCTGCCGCTGCAGGTTGGACAGCGAGACAATGTCGTCGTCGATCAGGGTCAGCGAGCCGACGCCGGCTGCTGCAAGATAAAGCGCCGCAGGGCCGCCGAGAGCGCCCAGGCCGACCAGCGCCACATGGGCATTCAACAGCTTCTGCTGACCCGGCCCGCCGATCTCGCGCAGCATGATGTGCCGGGCGTAGCGTTCCAGTTGTTCGGGCGTTAGACTCATGATCTGCGCTCAATCCTCCCGGAGCAGAAATCATGGCCGACGCAGTTGTACAATGGGACGGCCCGCGCCGGTGACAACGGAGCCCACCTCCAACGTCTATGCGCCGCTGGTCGATGAGATCGTGGGCGGACGGCGCAATGTGTTCCTCACGGGCCGGGCAGGCACGGGGAAGACGACGCTGTTGCGTCAGTTGATATTCAACTCGCTGGAGAAGGCTGTGGTGCTGGCGCCGACCGGGCTAGCGGCGGTGAATGTCGGCGGCCAGACGATCCATTCCTTCTTCAATTTTCCGCCGCGACTGCTCGATGCAGGCGACACCAAGAAAATTCGTAATCAGCGTCTCGTCAAAGCCATCGAGACGATGGTGATCGACGAGGTGTCGATGGTGCGCGCGGACATGATGCAGGCGATTGATAATTCTCTTCGGCTAAACCGAGCTGACAAGCGGCCGTTCGGCGGCGTGCGCATGATCCTGTCGGGCGATCTGCACCAGTTGCCGCCGGTCGTCGGCGCAGATGTCGAGCATATACTGCAGGAGAGCTATGGCGGCGCGTGGTTCTTCAAAGCGCCGGGCTTTGTTGCGGGGCAGTTCCGCCTCGCGGCGCTGAAGCGCATTTTCCGGCAGGAGGACGAAGCGTTCATCCGCATCCTCAATGGCCTGCGCAATGCGCGGCTGACGAAGGAGGACGAGGAGATCCTGCAGACGCGCGTCTCGACGCGCACGTCGGCGGAAGCCAGCATCACGCATGTCGTGCTGACGCCGAACAACGCCGCCGCGTGGAAGATCAACCAGTTGCGCCTGGCTGAACTGCCGGGCCCGGCGCGCGGATACACGGCTGCGCTTGAAGGCAATTTCGAGCCGAAGGCGTTTCCGACGGAAGAAGTGCTGGAGCTGAAGCAGGGCGCACGCGTGATGATGATCCGCAACGATCCATCGGGGCGATGGGTCAACGGATCACTCGGCGTCGTGCAGGGGCTGGGCGAAAGCGATTGCTATGTGAAGATCAATGGCGAGACGCATCGCGTTTCCCAGCAGGCGTGGGAAAAATTCCGCTACGAGTTCGATGCGAACGCCAAGTCGGTTTCGCGATCTGTGGTCGGATCATTCAAGCAGTTGCCGCTGCGCCTTGCCTACGCGACCACGATCCACAAGAGCCAGGGCATGACGCTCGATCGCGTCCACATCGATTTCGACCGGGGCATGTTCGCCCACGGCCAGGCGTATGTGGCGTTCTCGCGTTGCCGGTCGCTGGAAGGCCTGGAGCTGTCACGCCAGCTGCGCCCGCGCGACATCATCATCGATCGCTCGGCCTTCGATTTCGGCGGTCTGGAAACGGTCAGCGATACCGAGCATTTCCTGCTTGCCGAAATGGCCAAGCCGCAGCTGAATCTCAAAGGCTAGCGGCCGGTTGACCCGAAGCCGCCGGCGCCGCGCTGTGTTTCGTCCAGCGACGACACGACCTTCAGCTCGCCGCGCGTCACCGGCGCAATCACCATCTGCGCGATGCGTTCGCCGCGCTTGATCACGAACGGCTCCTGTCCGTGATTGATCAGGATCACTTTCACCTCGCCGCGGTAGTCCGCGTCGATCGTGCCGGGCGAGTTGAGGCAGGTGACGCCATGCTTGGCGGCAAGGCCAGAGCGCGGACGCACCTGCGCTTCGTGGCCCGCAGGCAGCGCGATGGTGAGGCCGGTCGGCACCATGGCGCGATGACCCGGCGCGAGCGTCAGCGGCTCGCCATCCGGCACGGCGGCGCGCAGGTCCATGCCGGCGGCATCGGCCGTCTCATAGGCAGGGAGCGCCAGCCCTTCAAAATGCGGCAGGGGTGCAACGTGAATGGTGACGGTCATCGGCTGGCTCCGCTAAGGACGCCATGACTAGCGCAGGGAGCCGTCAGGGGCGAGCGCCGCCGCCCGCTGTCCACAGATCGATCAGGCCTCGACGTCTGCTGCAAAGCGCAGTTCGCGGCGTGGGCGGACGGTGTCGGTCACATCCATGTAGGTCGGGTGTTTCTTGTAGGCGTGCAGCGCATCGATGTGCGGGAACTCGGCATAGACCACCACGTCGATCTCATTGCCGAAAAGGTCCGCCTTGCGGTTTTGCGTGACCTCGAAAAGCGTCGAGCCCGGAATGGTTCCGAGGCGTTTCAGATGCCCGATGATCTCCTGCGCCTCGCGCGGGTCTTTCAGGGTGAAAAAGACGATATGGCGGATCATGGGAGTGACCTAGGAGCTGGCGGCGCTCTAGGCCATATCCACCGCCCGCGCTATTCCGCCGCGCTGGTTTCGGGGTCGTGGAAAACCTCGGCGATCCGCTCGGCGAGGCGCATGGCGACGGCAGCCTTGCTCATGCGCGGCCAGCGTTCCGTGCCGGACTTCGACACGAGCAGCACTTCGTTGTCGGCGCCGCCCATCACATCGCCCGAGACGTCGTTGGCGATGATCCAGTCGCAGCCCTTGCGGCCCAGCTTGGCCCTGGCGTGTTTTTCGACGTCGTTGGTCTCGGCCGCGAAACCGACCACGAGGCGAGGGCGGCCCTTCTTTTTCGTACCGATCGATTTCAGGATGTCTGGGTTCTCGACCAGCTTCAGCGCGACATTCTCAGGCTCGCTGCCTTTGAGCTTCAGCTTTGTGTGGGCGCGTGTCGCGGGGCGCCAGTCGGCCACGGCGGCAACCGAGACGAAGATGTCCGCAGGCAGGCTGGCTTTCACCGCATCCTGCATCTCGATGGCGGTTTCGATTTTCACGCCGGTGACGCCGTCGGGAATCGGGAGCTGTGTCGGTCCGGTCACGAGACGCACGTCGGCGCCGAGACGAGCGAGGGCGTCCGCGATTGCATAGCCCTGCTTGCCTGACGAGTGATTGGAAATGAACCGGACCGGATCGAGCGGCTCGCGTGTCGGACCGGCAGTCACGACGGCGCGGAAACCGGAGAGAGGACCAACGCCGGTGGGGGACGACAGAAGCTTGCGGATCTGCGCGGCGATGCGGTCTGGCTCAGGCAGGCGGCCGGGGCCGAATTCGCCGCACGCCATCGGGCCAACATCAGGCGTCATGACGTGGACGCCGTCGGCCTGAAGCTGCGCGACATTGCGCTTCGTCGCCGCGTGTTCCCACATGCGCACGTTCATGGCCGGAACCATCAGCACCGGCTTGTCGGTGGCCAGCAGAGTTGTGGACGCAAGATCGTTGGCGAGGCCATTCGCGGCCTTCGCCATAAGGTCAGCCGTGGCAGGCGCCACGACGACGAGATCGGCCGAGCGCGACAGCTCGATATGGCCCATCTCGGCTTCGTCGGTGAGGCTGAAGAGCTCCTGATAGACCTTGTCGCCCGAGAGCGAGCCCAGCGACAGCGGCGTCACGAATTCGGCGCCCGCCTTCGTCAGGATCACGCGCGTTGCGATGCCATCCTTCGCGAGCAGCCGGATCAGCTCCAGCGACTTGTAGGCTGCGATACCGCCGCCAACGATGAGAAGGATGCGCTTGCCGTCCACGCGGACACTCCAGGAACAGGCCAATACATAGTGAATCTTGGTCAGGATTGCACCAAGTCCGGGCCGAAGATCGTGGGGGTCGCGGAAAGGTCTGGGTAAGGAATGGCCGAGCGGCAGCGATCCGGTCTGGCGACCTAGGCCTGATTGCTCGTCATGTCGGCAAGGAACGCCTGCGCTGCGGGATCATTGCCCGTGATCTCGCCCGGCACATCTTCGCAGAATTTCACCCAGCTGATCTTCGCTTCCAGTCCGTACTGGAGCTCGATGCTGGCAAGCTCTGGATCGTCCAGCGAACCGATGGTGACGTAGATGCGCGCGTCCGGTGTGTTGTAGGCAAACGTCAGCGGCGTGCCGCAGTCCCCGCAGAAGCCGCGGGTGGCGAGGTTTGACGACGCGAAAAAGACTGGCTCTCCCAGCGTCCACGCCAGGTCGATTTTCGCGCAGCCCGCGAGCGCCGCGAACAGGCCGCCAGTCGCCTTCTGGCACATGCGGCAATGGCAGACGTGCGGCTTCTGAACCCGGTCCACGCCCATGGCGTATCTGACCCTGCCGCACTGGCATCCGCCCGTGATCGGATTCATGTCGATCCTGTAAGATTCAACCTGAAAGTAACCATGCCATGCGATATGATCCCCGCATAAGGCAGTTTTCTCATGGGCCATCAGAGCCCGGGGGCAACTGCCTCAGGCGGTTGGCGCAGGGCTTGGGCTGTGCTGGCATGCCTTCTGAAGGGACTAGGGACTATGTTCTTCAACGGTAAGCCGAAACCAACCAGCTTTTCGCGTACGCTCGTGGGCGAATGGCGCGCGGACACGTCGTCAGGCGACGTGAAGGGCGAGATCACGGCCGTGTTCAACACGGACGGTTCCTACCTGACCCGCAACCAGATGGAGATCCGCGGCGTGCCCGCCGACCCCGTCACTCAGACCGGACGCTACCGCATCGAGGCCGTCGACAAGCTGCGCTTCAAGCTGTTCACGATCGATGAGAACGGGCAGCCGCTGTCCACCACGGTCCGCTCGTTCGTCGACAAGAACACGATGCTGAACGAGATCGGCCACATCACCTTCAAGCGCGTCGAGCAGCCCCAGCAGCCGCTGTTCTGACTTTTCCGCCAGCCGGAAACATGCACTCATGCCTGCAAGGCAGGTCCACAGGAATGGGCCGCCATCGGGGAATGAGAACCATGAAATCCATCGTTACCGCAGCGTGCCTTGCCATGGCCGGGTTCGCCCTGGCCGCGCCTGCCTTCGCGCAGGAGACCGGCATCACCGTGCGATCGATCCGCGTGCTGGCGAGCGATCCGGAAGCGCTGGCGAAATTCTATGCCCAGGCGCTCGGCATGTCGGAGACCCGTCGTCCGGTTGATACGGCGACGTTCAAGGAAATCGTCCTCAATACGGGCTCAACGCCCGAGCTTGCCAAGAAGGCGCCATCTGCGCCCATCGTCATCGCCTCGCGCGGCAACGGGCCCCAGGCCGGCGGCATGGCGGCCCTGATCCTGGAAGTGCCTGACATGGACAAAGCCATCGCCCGCGCCACGGCCGCCGGCGCCAAGCTGATGCGCCCCGTCGCCAAGACCGGGGAGGGGCTTTTCTATGCTTTCCTGACCGATCCGGATGGCAATCAGTTCGAATTCATCCTGAGGCCCTAAAGCGGCTCTGGCTCTGGTTTTTCGAGGGGCCTCCCAATCCGCGGTAACATCGATTATCTAAGGCCAGACCCCTGTGTCCCGGCCCACAAGACCTGTCTGGAGAATCCCATGCGCGATTACCTGAAATTCTACATCAATGGCGAATGGGTCGATCCGGTCACCCCGCGCACGCTCGACGTCCAGAACCCGGCCAATGAAGAGGCCTACGCACGCATTTCGATCGGCTCGAAGGCCGATGTCGACAAGGCCGTCGCCGCCGCCAAAGCCGCTTTCCCGGCGTTTGCCGCGACCACGAAAGAGTACCGCGCTGACCTGCTCGACAAGATCATCGAGATTTACAAGAAACGCCTCGGCGACATGGCGGGCGTCGTGTCCGAAGAGATGGGCGCTCCGCTGTGGCTGGCTCAGGGCGCGCACGCGCCGTCGGGTCTCGGCCACATCATGCAGGCCGCCAACTATCTCCGCACCTTCGAGTTCGAAGAGCGCCGCGGCAAGCATCTGATCCGCAAGGAGCCGATCGGCGTCTGCGGTTTCATCACGCCGTGGAACTGGCCGCAGAACCAGATCGCCTGCAAGGTCGCGCCCGCGATCGCTGCCGGCTGCACGATGGTCCTGAAGCCGTCCGAGATCGCGCCGATCGATGCCATCATCTTCGCCGAGATCATGCATGAAGCCGGCGTGCCGAAGGGCGTGTTCAACCTCGTCAACGGCGATGGCCCCGGCGTCGGCGCCGCGCTTTCGGCTCACCCCGATGTTGACATGATGTCGTTCACCGGTTCGACCCGCGCTGGCGTGCTCGTTGCGCAGGCCGCTGCGCCTACGGTCAAGCGCGTCGCGCAGGAACTCGGCGGCAAGTCGGCCAACATCGTGCTCGACGACGCCGATCTCCAGAAGGCCGTGAAGCAGGGCGTCATGCAGATGATGACCAACACGGGCCAGAGCTGCAACGCGCCTTCGCGCATGTTCGTGCCGCGCGCCAAGAATGACGAAGCCAAGGCCATCGCCAAGGCGACGGCTGAATCTGTGAAGGTGCAGGACCCGGCCACGGCCGAGAAAGGCGCCATCGGGCCCGTCGTCTCCGAAGCCCAGTGGAACAAGATCCAGGGCCTCATCAAGAAGGGTATCGAGGAAGGCGCGACTCTCGTTGCGGGCGGCCTTGGCCGTCCCGACGGTCTCAATCGCGGCTACTATGTGAAGCCCACCGTGTTCGCTGACGTGCGCAACGACATGACGATCGCGGTCGAGGAAATCTTCGGACCCGTGCTCTGCATCCTGCCGTACGACACCGAAGAGCAGGCGATCGCGATGGCCAACGACACGGTCTATGGCCTGTCCGGCTATGTGCAGGGCGAGCAGGAGCACGCGCAGAAAGTCGCGCGCCAGCTCCGCACGGGCATGGTCCACATCAATGGACAGGGCTCTGACCAGACCATGCCGTTCGGCGGGTTCAAGCAGTCGGGCAATGGCCGCGAATGGGGCGTGGAAGGCATCCACGAGTTCCTCGAAACCAAGTCTGTGTTTGGTTTCGCAACTGCGTAACGGCCGATTCCGCCTGATCTGGCGAATTAGGACGTGCGTAGACAAGATTGAGGCCGGTTCGCTGTCTGGCGAACCGGCCAATCCATTGGCGTTCCCATCGGGCTCGCTATGTTAGAGTCAGCACGACGTCGCTCGTTTCAGGAGGCTCTCATGTTACGCAAGCTTTTGGCGGCTGCAGCAATCACCACCGCCCTAGGGCTGGCTGCATGCCAGAACGGTCCAACGCCCTATCAGCCGGGCGCCGGCAATGATCGCGGCTATGCTGAGTCGAAGATCGAGAACGACCGCTACCGTGTCTCCTTCAAGGGCAATGCCCGGACGGGCCGGGAAACCGTCGAAAACTACCTGCTGTTTCGCGCCGCTGAGCTGACCCTGCAAAACGGCTACGACACCTTCACGATCGTCAGCCGCGACACCGACAAGGATCGCGATGTCCGGCAGTACGGAGGCTATATGGGCAGCCGGTTGTCCTACATGTATTTCTCTCCGCGTTACGGCTGGATCGGCGCCTGGGATCCGTTCTGGACGCCGGCGACGTACGAGGAAGTCACGCGCTATGAGGCGTTTGCCGAAGTGGTGATGGGACGCGGCGCCAAAGGGTCCGATCCCAACGCGTTCGATGCGCGTCAGGTCTCGCAGAATCTCGCGAGCCAGATCCAGCGACCGGCGTCGTAGAGCGACTTCTGGGCAAGGCCGTTTCGGTAAAATTGCCGATTTCAGCGGCATTTGCGGCTGTTTGGGTCATGTAAACGGGGCCGCAACCTGCGTGGCGTAGCCTCCGTTCCTCATGACACCGGCCGTCTCGATCATCATCCCGACCTTTCGCCGCCCCGAGCGCGCGATCGAAGCTGCGCGCTCTGCGCTGGCGCAGGTCTGCGATGCGACGTTCGAGGTTGTGCTGGTCGACAATGACCCCGCGGGCTCTGCGCTCGCCCCGCTGCGCGCCCTGAACGATTATCGCGTGGCTGTCGTTCATAAGCCGCGCGCGGGTGTCGCCAATGCGCGCAATGCCGGCCTGCGGGCGGCGAAGGGCGGGACCATCGCATTTCTGGACGATGACGAACTCGCGCCGGCAGGCTGGCTGGCCGAGCTCAAGCGCGTGCAGGCGGCGCATGACGCAGATGTGGTGTTCGGCCCCGTCCGCACGAAGCTAGCGACCAGGCCGCGCGACCATGAAGCCTTCTTCGAAGCTTTCTTCGCGCGCGCTCCCGAACATGCCGAAGGCAAGATCGGTACGTTTTATGGTTGCGGTTGCAGCCTGATACGGCGCGCCGCGCTGCCTGCGGCTGAACCGTTTTCGACGGAGCGCAACGAGATCGGCGGTGAAGACGACCTGCTGTTCCAGACCATGCAGGCTGGCGGTGCAAGTTTCGCATGGGCGCCCAAAGCCTTCGTCTGGGAAACGCCTGAGCCATCGCGTGTCACGCTCGCCTACACACTGCGGCGCGCCTTCGCCTATGGGCAGGGACCTGCGACGAAAGCCTGGACCGGACCCAAGCGCGACCTGTCGGCCATCGCTTTCTGGATGGCCATCGGCGCGGGGCAGATGGTTGTCTATGGCGTCGTGGCTGGCGGCTGCTTTCTCGGCAAGACGAGCGGACGGGCATTTGCGTATCGCCGCTTTGTCGAAGGCGTGGGCAAGCTGTTGTGGTTCCCGGTGATCAAGCAGCGCTTCTATGGCGCGTCGAAACTGACACGGGCTGAGCGGGCCGCCGCCGAAAAGGCTATAGCGGCAGCCTAGGCGCAGTCAGCGTCAGCGCAGTCGTCGCCCTCGATCTCGATCGTCGCGTGGTCGATGGCATACCTGTCGTGCAGGAGCGCCTTGATGCGGGCCACGACGGCAGGCCCTGCGGCTGTATCCTTGATGCGCGCGTGCATCGTCATCATCGAGCGCCGGCCGTCGAGCGACCACAGGTGGGCGTGGTGGATATCAACGACGCCTTCGATGTGTTCGAGGTCGTGCGTCACCTTGTCGAGATCGAGATTGTGCGGCGCGCCTTCCAGCAGGATGTGCGCGCTTTCGAAGGTGAGCGACCAGGCCGAGCGCAGGATGATCAGCGAGACCAACACTGACAGGATCGGATCGACCTGAAGCCAGCCAGTGTACATGATCACGATGGCGCCGACGATCGCGGCGATGGATCCCAGCAGGTCTCCCGCGACATGGAGCAGGGCGCCGCGCACATTGAGATTGTCACGGTCCGCGCCGTGCAGCACCGCGAACGCGACGATGTTCACGGCAAGCCCAGCCGCCGCGACCCACAGCATCAGGTTTGGTTCGATCGGATGCGGGTTCGCCAGTCGGCCAATTGCCTCTGCAATGATCCATACAACGATCGCAAAGAGCGTCAGCCCGTTGACGAACGCGGCCAGCACAGGGAAGCGGCGGAAGCCGAATGTGCGGCGTGAGTTTGCCGGTCGCCGCGCCATGCGGAAGCCGATCCACGCCAGCGCCAGCGAGCCGAAATCGGAAAGCATGTGTCCGGCGTCAGCAATCAGCGCGAGCGACCCGGCGACAAGGCCGCCGGCGAGTTCAACGCCCATAAAGCCGCCGGTCAACAGTGCGGCGATGCCGATGCGGTTCTCGTTCTTGCTATCGCCGTGATGGTGATGGCCGTGCGCATGGCTGTGACCGTGATCATGCGAATGATCGTGGCTCTTGTCGTGGCTGTGCCCGGCGTGTGCGTGATCGTGAGCCATGTGGGGTCCCTAAGCCCCACGGCTGCAAAAATCAAATGAATCCAATGCTATGATATAGCAGAGCGAATTCTGTCTCACGCCGGCTTTGCGAGACCTGTGGCGTCGATCATCGCTTGCGCGATCTCTTCCTCGCCGGAGATGACGACGTCGGCGCCGAAGCCGCGCAGGTGATCGATCTCGGCGTCGTTGTGCGAGCGGGCAAAGATGCGGATGCCCGGATTGAGTTGCCGCGCGATCTCGACGATGCGCCCGGATTCGAAGCCATCGGGAACAGTAATGTAGATCAGCTGTGCGCTTTCGACCGCCGCGGCCTTCAGCGTCTCTGCGGAGACGCCATTGCCCGCAATGGCGGGAAGGCCCTGTTCGTGAAGCTTCTCGACGAGTTCCTGCCGGTCCTCGATAACGGAGTAATTCACGCGAGCGGCGCCAAGCGCCTTGCCGAGGCGCGAGCCGACGCGGCCATAGCCGACAATGATGGCGCGGCCCGGATACCCGGGCTTTGCAACATCCGACTCCACCGGCGCCGCCTTCGGCGTGAGTTTATCGGCGACGAGGAAGACCAGCGGGTTCAACACGATCGACAGGATGGCAGCGCCGAGGATCAGATCACGGGCATCTTCCGGCAAAAGTCCGAGGCCAACGCCGAGGCCTGCCAGAATGAACGAGAACTCGCCGATCTGCGCGAGGCTCGCGGCGATCAACGCGGCGTTCTCGCGCTTCTGCTTGAACATCGCCATGATCGCGAGGGCAGCCAGAGACTTGCCGATCACGACGATGCCCAGCGCGCCAAGCAGAGGCCACGGGTTGTTGATTAGCGTCAGCGGGTCGAACAGCATGCCTACGGAGACAAAGAATAGCACCGCGAACGCGTCGCGCAGCGGCAGTGTCTCGTTCGCCGCCTGATGCGACAGCTCGCTTTCGCCCATGATCATGCCGGCGAAGAAGGCGCCCAGCGCGAACGACACGCCGAACAGTTCGGATGCGCCCAGCGCGACGCCCAGCGCGATCGCCAGCACGGAGAGCCGGAACAGTTCGCGCGACCCCAGATGCACGACGCGATGGAGAATCCATGGGATCAGTCGCTTGCCGACAACCAGCATGATGACGATGAACGCGCCAACCTTGCCGAGCGTGAGCAGAACAGCGATCGCGATCTCCTGGCCTTGCGCCCAGGTGAAGCCGCCGGCGGCGGCCATCTGTTCGCGGATGCCGGCCCAAGTTGGCAGCAGCACGAGTGCCAGAACCATGGCGAGATCTTCGACGATCAGCCAGCCAACCGCGATGCGGCCCTTGTCGGTCTGCACGACCCGCCGCTCCTGCAGCGCACGCAACAGCACGACAGTTGAGGCGACTGAAAGTGCGAGGCCGAAGACGATGCCGGCCTCGACCGTCCAGCCCATCAACGTGCCCATGCCGAGGCCGAGCAGCGTTGCGGCGGCGATCTGTGCAAGGGCGCCGGGGATGGCGATCGCTTTGACGGAGAGAAGATCCTTGAGCGAAAAGTGAAGTCCAACGCCGAACATCAGCAGGATCACGCCGATTTCGGCCAGTTCACTCGCAAGATGGGAATCGCCGACAAATCCTGGCGTGAAGGGTCCGATCACGACGCCAGCGACCAGATAGCCAACCAGCGGCGACAGCTTGAGCCGCGTGGCGATCATACCGAACACGAAGGCGAACCCCAGGCCGATGGTGAGCAGAGAGATCAACGGCGTGGCGTGGGGCATCGTGCAGGGGGAACCTTTCGGGCGAGTTTCGCGGGAGGGCCGGTCTGAAACACCCTGCCAAATTGATGGAGCAAAATGCAAGGAAATCCGTCCACGGATCGCGTGAAGTCGGCGTTGCGACTGACGCAGGTGGCAGCTTAAGGTCGATCCATGAAGGACGGGACGTTACTGGTCGGGGATGCAGGCGGCACCAATGTGCGCTTCGCGCTGGCGCGTCTTACCGGCGGGCGCGTGGCGCTGTCCGACATCTGGAAGCGTCCGGGCAAGGATTTCAAGACGTTTGAGGCGGCGCTCGACGCTTATCTGAAAGAGACAGGCCCGGACTATGCGGGCGCGTCTTTCGGGTTCGCTGGCGTTACCGGCGGGCCCTTTGTGGAACTGCTCAATCGTGGCTGGAACGTTGATCTGGCCGCCGTGAAAGCGCGGCTTGGGGTCGACCGGCTGGTTGCCGTGAACGACTTCATCGCCATGGCGCGCTCTGCGCCCGAACTGACCGGCAGCGAATTGCGGTCGATTTCGAAAGGTGAGGCAGACCCCCGGGGCTCCTGCGCTATTGGCGGACCCGGCACGGGCTTTGGTGTTGGCCTGCTGCGCCGGATAGCGGCCGGGTGGGTGGTAATCGGCGGGGAGGGCGGCCATCAGGCCTTCACGCCTGAGACCGACATCGAGTGGAAGCTTGCGGAAAGGCTGCGCAGAAAACTTGGCTACGTCTCCAACGAGGTTGTCACGGCTGGCATGGGTTTCGAGGACACGCGCGATGCGCTGTTCGAGGTCATGGGCGTGAAGCCGAGGCCGCTGACGCAGGCCGAGGTGATCGACGCGGCGAGCGCGGGAGATGCAGCGGCGCTGGAATTCTGCCGGCTGCGCGCCCGTGCGGTGATGACATCTATCGGCAATATGGCGCTCGTCGCCAACGCAACGGGCGGGGTCTTCATTGCGGGTGGGGTCTCGCAGCGGCTTGAGCCGTGGCTGAAAGAGCGCTCTGCGCTCGATCGCTTCTACAAGCGCGGCGCGCGTGAGGACCTGATGAAGCCCATTCCGATAAATCTGATTGCGTCAGAAGCAGCGCCGCTGATCGGTTCGGCGCATCTCTGGCGGGACGAGCAGACGAGGGGCTGGCTCTAGGGGCTGGCGCTTACTTGCAGCCGCAGCCGTGGCCGCCACCGCCGCCCTTGCTGCCGCCATGGCCGCCTCCCTTACCGCCGCCACCTGCGAAAGAGGTCGCTGACGCACTGGCGAAGGCGAAGGCAGTTGCGGACGCCTGAGCGCGCGCCGAGCCGCTGGAAATCACGATCAGACGGCCACCGCCGCCCGAGCCGCCATTGATGTCGATGCCCACGCCGCCTGTGCCAAAATTGGACGGCAGGACGATCGACGGCGGAGCGACCGGAACGAGCTTGATGGGGGCGGGCTGGGGCTGAACCGGGGGCGCGGGCGCGGGAACGCGCAGCGGCGGAGGCGGGGGTGCGGTCACGCGCGCGGGGCGTTTGCGGCCATCCGCGTAGGACGGGCCAGCAATAGCGGCGGCGCTGAAGGACAGCACGAGGGCGGCGGCCACAAGGCGGGAAAGCTTCATCATGACGGCCTCCAATGCACTCGCCATGCCGTATCGCGTGTGGCCTGGACCTAGAAATCGACCGCCAGACCCTTCTTTTCCCAGTCGCCATAGCGGGTGGGTTCTTCGCCCTGACGGCGGCCGTTTATCTCGGTAGGCAAATCTTGCCGGGGCGCGGCCTGGCGCCGCGCTTCAGCTTCCTCAAGCGCACGCACCGCTTCGCGGCTCAGCAGCTTACCGGGTGCTGCGCCCGGCATCACCTGTGTTTGTTCGTCCGGCTGCGGGACCGAGTCTTCCGCGCCACGCTGGTTATCGGATGCAGTTGTTTCGTCGCTCATGCCGCCACGTTCACCAATTTTTTCATGTTTGGAAAGGATGCTTTTACCAACACCGCCAAACATCCCCATACGGGGCGACGACCTGTGTTGAGAGAGCCTTCATGAGCTATTTTAAGGCCGCCGGACTGATGCTGCTGATCCACCTCGCGTTTGCGGGGCTGGGCTGGTCCATCGCGCAGAAGGACGGCGCGCTGATCGGCACGCTGATCGCGCTTGGCTTCCACGTCGTGGTCTTCTGGTACGCCGAGAAGATCATGCTGAAGCTGCACAATGCCCGAGAGGTCGGCTCTGACGACGCCTCGCCGATGATCCGCGCTTTTGTCGCTGATTGCGATCGCCTCGCCATGCGGGCCAACATGCCGCGTCCGCGCACCTATATCGTAGATGCTTTCCAGCCGAACGCCTTCGTCGCTGGCCGTGACACCAATCATGCCTCGATCGCCGTCACCGACGGCCTGCTCAAGACCCTGACCCGTGCTGAAGTCTCGGCCGTGGTCGCTCATGAGCTTGCCCACGTCAAACGTGGCGATGCGCTCGCCATGGGCGTCTGCTCGGCGTTGGCCGTCGTGTTGACCACCATTTTCGGGACGCTTGCCTATCCGCTGGGCCAGCGCAAACGGGTCTCGCGCATCGTCTCTGGCCTCGTCGCCCGCGTCGGTCAGAGCCACGCCCGCGAATACGCCGCCGACAAGCACGCCGGCGAAATCTGCGGCGCCCCGGTCAACCTGGCCAACGCGCTGCTGAAGCTTGAGCGCCACACCATGTCGCTGCTGAACCCGCTGGCCGAGCGCAGCCCTGCCACGGCCCACACCTTCGTCATCGATCCGCTGCACGGCAAACGCCGCACCGCCAGCGCGACGCACCCGCCGCCCGAACGCCGCATCCAGCGCCTGCACCGCCAGGCCGCCGAGATGGAAGGCGTGGAGTAGCGGTTCAGGCCGCTCTCAAAGACTGAAATGCCCGGCCCAGCGCCGGGCATTTTCGTTCCCGGGCTCGCCCACCCGCATGCGGGCTCTGGCCAGCGATCCTGCAAGCCGCTACCAGCCGCCCATGGCCCGACCTCCACAAGAAAAGCGCACCGAAGCGGCCGGCTGGCAAAGCCGTCTGGCTGCCGCCGAGCTGCTTCATCACACGCTCGACAAGGGCCTCGATCTCGAAGCGGCCATGGACGCCAGTCGTATGTTCCGGCGGCTGGAGGGCCCTGACCGTGGCTTCGCCCGCGCCATCGCCGGGGCCGCCCTGCGGGGCATTGGCCGTATCGACTATGCGCTTGGCGGCATGGTCCAGCGTCCGATGGCGGATATGGAGCCCGAAGTGCGCGCGATCCTCTGTGCGGGCGCAGCCCAGCTCTGGATGCTCGGCGTCGCCGATCATGCCGCTGTTTCGGCATCCGTCGAGGCTGCCGGCAAATGGCATGAGGCTCGTCGTGGGGGCGGTCTCGTCAACGCCGTCCTCCGCCGCGCGGCTCGCGAGGCGGAGGCCTTTCACACTGCGCCGCCCACATCGGTCTGGCCTGAATGGATGGCGGCCAAGCTGAAATCCGCGCTTGGGCCTGAGCGGGCAGACGCCATGGGCCGCCTGCAGCTTGAAGAGCCGCCCATCGATATCACGCTGAAGCCGGGCGCTGATCCAGCCGCTTGGGCCGAAAAGCTTGGCGGTAGTGTGCTACCATCCGGGTCGGTCCGTCTCGCCAGTGGGGCAGGGCTTGCTGACCTCCCCGGCTACGCTGACGGTGCATGGTGGGTGCAGGACGCCGCCGCGGCGCTTCCGGCAAAGCTGATCGGAGACATTTCCGGTAAGCGCGTCGCCGATCTTTGTGCGGCGCCGGGTGGGAAGGCGATGCAGCTCGCCGCCGCTGGAGCGAAGCTTACTGCCGTCGAGGTTTCCCGCCAGCGCATCGCTCGGCTGCGCGAGAACGCCGAGCGCGCCAGACTGCCGATGAATATCGTCGAGCACGATGCCCGTACCTGGCGTCCATCTGAGCTGCTCGACGCGGTCCTGCTCGATGCGCCCTGTTCCGCGCTGGGCATCCTCCGCCGCCATCCCGAAGGGGCGTGGCGTCGCGATCCGAAAGACATGGCGCGTTTCCCCGCAACACAGGCACAGCTGGTTGAAGCCGCCGCCGACATGCTCCGCCCGGGTGGTCGCCTGATCTATTCGGTCTGTACGCCAACGCCCGAGGAAGGCCGCGATATTGTCGAAGCCGCGCTTGCGACCGGAAGTTGGCGGCGCGTTAAAATCACCCCTGAAGAGATCCCAGGCTTCGAGGTCGCGTTAACGGATGACGGCGACGTAATTACAGCGCCCACGCCTGACAGTTTGCCGCGTGTCGCCGCTGCATCGCTCGCGGCCGAAAGTGCATCCGAGCCAATGAAATCGGACATTTTCTATATAGCGCGTCTTGAACGCGCCTAGGCGCAATCCCATTCCACAGCGTGGACGCAGCGCCGGTTTCCCGTGGCCGGGAAAGACATAATCCTGCCACCGATAAGCAACGAAACCGGACGATTGGGTTCAGCGGCGGTTCAACCGCTTCTGGTATGAGTTGTGTGTAGGGACGGGGACCTCCCCAGTTACTCCGTCCCACAGGAGTGCGTGATGGACGGATCAAATTTCACCGCGGCGACTGCCCCGATCGAAAGCCTGCGCGGCTCCACGATCGCCAAGCCCCAGAAGGCTTTTGCAATCGCGTTCGCGGTTCTCGCCACCGCGCTGGCCGGATGCGCCAGCGGCCTTGGCGCCAACAGCTATGATCGTGGCTCGATCGGTACGGTCGCCCGTGTCGAAGAAGGCACGGTCGTCGGCACGCGCCCGATCCAGATCGAAGGGTCTTTGCAGGGTTCGAAAGTTGGCACGCTCGCCGGAGCCGCGCTTGGCGGCCTTGCCGGAAGCGAAATCGGCGGCGGTTCGAAAGCCAACACGGCCGGCGCCATCGGCGGCGCCATTCTTGGCGGTGTTCTGGGCAATGCGGCTGGCAACGCGGCCACGGCGCAGTCAGGTTACGCCTACACCATCCGCCTGCGTTCGGGCGAACTGGTGTCGGTCGCCCAGGCTGGCGACTATGCCATCCCGACCGGCACGCCCGTGCTGATCGAATATGGCGCCCGCGCCCGGGTGATCCCGCAGAATTCCTCGATCGGCTACTACTAGCCTTTCCAAATTTTCAGATTTCCAAGCCGCCCGGAGCACCCTCCGGGCGGTTTTCGTATGGGGAACCTTGCCTTGCTGGTGCGCTCGCCTTGCGCGCGCAAATCCTCGCTGCTAGGCCAATTGCCATGTCGGATATCCTGATTTCTCCCTCGATTCTGGCGGCGGACTTTGCGCGCCTGGGCGAGGAAGTCCGCGCCGTCGACGAAGCCGGCGCCGACATGATCCATGTCGATGTGATGGACGGGCATTTCGTGCCGAACATCTCGATCGGCCCTGTGGTGATCGAAAAGCTGCGGCCGCATACGAAAAAGCCCTTTGACGTCCATCTCATGATCCAGCCGGTGGACCTCTATCTTGAGGCCTTTGCGGCGGCTGGCGCAGACATCATCACCGCCCATCCGGAAGCCGGTCCGCACTTCCATCGCACTCTCCAGGTCATCAAGAAGCTCGGCAAGAAGGCCGGCGCGGCGCTCAACCCGTCGACGCCAGCCGACGTGCTCGACCCTGTCCTCGAAGAACTCGACCTCATCCTTGTAATGAGCGTGAACCCAGGTTTTGGCGGTCAGAAATTCATCGACAGCCAGCTCCGCAAGATCGAGGCGATCCGCAAGAAGCTCGACCGCGCCAATCTCAAGACCATCCTAGAAGTCGATGGCGGCGTGATCCCGGAAAATGCTGGCGCGATCATTTCGGCCGGCGCCACTGCGCTGGTCGCCGGCTCGGCCGTTTTCGGCAAGGGTCCCAAGAACTACGCCAGTGCGATTGCCGCCATCCGCGACGCCCGACCCGCCGCCAGCACGCGCGGGTGAGAGAGCATGTCTCTCCCACCTCTCGGACCTTCCGGGCGTGAAGCCGAAGACGCGCAATGGCTTGAACTGACCGGCAAGTCCGGCATGCCGATCAATGTCTCGCCGGTTCATCGTCTTCGCATTTCGGGTCCGGGGCCGACGGGCCTCGCCGCCCTGCCCAAGGACAATCGTCCGATCAACCGCCAGCGCGGCGAAGCGATCCTCGCGGGCAAGTGGAAGTTCGGCGCCTCACACATCGAAACGCCCGCCGGTCATTCGCCATGGGGTCCGGCTTTTCCCTCCATCCATTTTACGGATCGCATCCATCGCTTCCACTGGTTGCGCGATCTTGCGAGCCTTGGGCCTGCAGGTGAATCCCGCGCGCGCGCTCTGGTCGTTGCGTGGACCGATGTTCATGGGAAATGGGAGAATTTCGCCTGGCGCCTGTCGGTCACCGCGGACCGGCTGATCAACTGGCTTTGTGTCGGGCCGTGGATGTTTGCACCGCTCGAAGGCGAGACGCGCGCCGCGGTGATGGACACGATCGGGCGACAGCTGCGGCATCTGCAGTTCTCGGGGCCAGAGGAAACCGACCCGGTAAGCCGCTTCCGTATCGCTGTCGCGCTTTGCCTAGGCGGAGCCGTGGCGGACGATAGCCACAAGATCCTCGAAGCGGGTCTCGCCATGCTGGAGGCGGAGTGCAACGCCCAGATCCTGCCGGATGGCGGTCATGCAAGCCGCAGCCCCGAAGCGCTGGCAGAGGCCATGCTCGACATCCAGACGGTCGAGGAGCTTCTGCTCCGGCTTGGCCTCAATGCGCCCAGTTTTCTGACCAAGCTTCAGACGCGAATGGCTGCCATGCTGTCCTTCTTTCAGCAGGCCGACGGCGGCATTCTTCCGGCGAACGGGGGAGGCGACAGCTCGAACGGCATTGGCCGGGCCGCGATGCGGCCGCATGGCGCCGTGAACTCGAAATTCTCCTTCGCGCGCCTGTCCGCCTATCAGCGCATCCAGGCTGAAGGCCTGACTGTCTATGTGGATGCTGGCGCAGGTCCCGAACGTCCCAACGGTGCGCAGGCTCATGCTGGCGCGCTGGCCTTGACGGTCGATGACGGCCCGGAGCGGCTTATCACCTCGTGCGGCGCCAATGCCGATCTCGAACCGATCATCCGTGACGCCGCGCGCCGCACCGCCGCGCACTCCGTGCTGTCTCTGAATGGCGAGGACTCGGCTGTCTTCACGTTCGACCCGGCCACCGGCGTGCGTGTTCCCGAAGGCCCCGCCCAGCTCGCTATCCGCAGGATGGAGGAGGGCGACCAGTATCTCGTCGAGGGCCAGCACGGTGGCTGGCGCGTCCGCCACGGGCTGATCTATCGGCGCAGGCTCTATGTGGCGATGAACGGTGGCAGGATTACCGGCGAGGACAGCCTGTCCCGGCCCATGTCCGAGGCCGCCTCCAGCTTCCAGAGCGGCCTTATTCCGTTTGAAATCCGGTTTCACCTGCATCCAGACGTTCAGGTCGTCGACGGACCTGACGATAGGACGGTATTCCTAGGATTGCCTTTACGGCAACGAGTGTGGAGATTCCGCAGCGAGACTTTGCTTTCTGTTGAAAATTCGCGTTACTGGGGAGCAGAGGTCGCGCGGAAGACGCGGCAGCTCGTGATCCGGGGAGTAGCTGATCCTGGGGCAGATGGATCTCAAGCGCCAAACCGTGTGCGGTGGGCGCTGTCGAGAATCGTGAGTAACCTCGAGAGTTCCGCCCGCAGGGCGGCTATCGAAGCCAAGGCCGCGTGTTTTGGCTATGACGTCATCAGCGGCATGGTTGCGATGTATCTCGCGCCGCAGATCACCTATTATTTTTCCGGACGCGGCTCGCCCACCTGGCTGGATTTCTTCGTCGCCATCGCCTTCGGCGTTGCGGCGTCCTTCGCCCTCTGGCTGCGCGGCGTCCATCGACAGGTCTGGCGCCATACGTCGCTGCGCGATGTCGTGCGGATCTTCCAGGCGGTTGCCCTTACCCACCTGATGTCGCTGCCGATCCTGATCCTCGCGAAAACGCTGCAGGATTACCCGCTCACCAGCATCTATCTCCAGTTTCCCATCTGGCTGGCCATGCTGATGGTCGTGCGGTTCTGGGCGCGGGGCAGGACAACCGGCGACCTGACCGCCATCTTCCGCCGCGAACCTCCCTATGCGCCGCGCGCGCTTGTCGTTGGCCCTGCCAGCCACGTTGCTGAAGCCCTGCGCGCTTCACGCAAGGCGTCGTCCGCGCCTATCCGCACGATCGGCATCGTCGAGACGTCCGGCCAGCATTTCGGCCGCGATATCGAAGGCGTGCAAGTGCTTGGCGGCATCGGGCAGCTGGCCACGTTGCTCGACCATTACACGGCCCGTTTCGGTGAGCTGCCGTGGATTGCCATTGCCGCTCCGCCGGAAGATCGCCGCACGATGGAGGCCGCCCTTGCTGTCGCCTCCGCGCGCAAGGCCACGCTCCTGCGCATCGGGCCCAAGGCCCTGCTGGAGCAGATCCGCCCCGCTGACCTTCTCGCGCGCCCTGAACGCCGCCTCGACATGGCGCCTGTCGCCGAACTTGTCTCTGGCGCCCGTGTTTTCATCACTGGCGGCGGCGGCACGATCGGGGGGGAGCTGGCGCGCCAATCTGCGGCGCTCGGCCCGGCAGAGCTGACCATCTTTGACTCATCCGAGTTCAACGTCTTCGAGATCGACCAGGAGCTTTCCCGCGCCTATCCCAACGTCGTGCGGCGTATGGTGATCGGCGATGTGCGCGACGAAATCCGTCTCGAACAGGCGATGCGTGAAGCGGCGCCCGACGTCGTGATTCATGCAGCGGCGCTCAAGCACGTGCCGCTGATGGAGCTTAATCCGAACGAGGCGATCCTCACCAACGTTCTCGGCGCGCGCCGTTGCGCCACCATCGCCGCGACCCTGGGCGTGAAGAGCTTCACCTTCATCTCGACTGACAAGGCGGTGAACCCCACCAACGTCATGGGCGCCACCAAGCGCGCCGCCGAGTTGTTCATTCAGGCCTTCGCGCCCACTGCGCCTGGTACGCGTTTCTCGCTCGTGCGGTTCGGCAACGTGCTTGGCTCCAAGGGGTCGGTCGCGCCGTTGTTCGAAAAGCAGATCGCTGATGGCGGCCCTGTGACCGTCACTCACCCCGACATGACGCGCTACTTCATGAGCGTCGAAGAAGCTTCCGCCCTCGTGCTGCAGGCGGCTGCGCTCTCCACTAAGTCCGAGGCGGAAGACGCCATTCTCTACGTGCTCGACATGGGTGAGCCCGTACGCGTCATCGAACTTGCCGAGAAGATGATCCGCATGAAGGGCCTGACGCCCGGCCAGGACATCCTCATTCGCGTCACCGGGCCGCGTCCCGGCGAGAAGCTGACCGAAACGGTTTTCTACGATCGCGAGCAGGTGAAGAGCACCAGCGTTGACGGCGTCCTCGAGGTTGCCTGGAGCCGTTCGCCGCCGATTGCGGAAGTGCAGGCGCGGCTGGACGCCATTGTCTCCTATGCCGCCCGCCGCGACCCGCACGCTTCTCTGTCAATGATGAAGGCGCTTGCGCCCGAAATCTTCGATGGCGAAGCCTGGGGCGAGCCTGCGCTGAACGTCCACTAGGTCGGGTATTGAACCTTGCGCTGCGCTCGCCATCTATTTCTGATGGAAATGCGTGTTCTCATATTCAACGGCGAATCCTATCCCGACGAGGGCAGGCAGTCGGAGCTTGTTGCGCGAACGCTTGAGGCGATCGACGCCAGCGGCGTGACGCTGGACGCGAACGAGGTGTCCGAAGACCGGAGCGCCACGTTGTTCCTGGTCAGCGGCGAGCCGGCCGCCATCCGGCGCCTGTGGAGCATTGTTGAAGCTTCCGGGCTGGAAAATGACTGGGAAGACTTCGGCTCCCGCCTCGACTGGTCGGACTTCCAGACGACAAACTAGATCTTTGTGCCTGTTATCGGCATTGCGG
>CALMWO010000324.1 GCA_937873805.1 uncultured Hyphomonadaceae bacterium | reverse complement strand
TTCGGGATCACCGCCGTGTGCGGGATCGGCAGGCCCAGCGGCCGCCGGAAGATCGCGGTCACCGCGAACCAGTCCGCCAGCCCGCCCACCATCGCTGCTTCCGCAAACGCGCGGACGAAGCGCCAGTGCATGTCCCATTCCTGCCCCGGCGGCTCCCAGATGTGGGAAAACACGAACAGGGCCATGATCAGGACAAGCAGCCCGTTCGCGAGCCGCCGCATGCGGATCAAACGCACCCACCCCAGGTCCTCGGCTTCTGGCTTTTTGGCCTTCGCTTTGGTCATCGTGTCGCGGCCGAGGCCGTGGTCGCTGATTTCATAAGCCATGGTATAGCCCGATCCGGTTCGGCGGCACGAAAAAATGGACGCCGAAGGTCGGGGCCTCACCGGGGACAATGCGATGCCGTTGGCGGATTTGATTGGAAGCCTCGCAGCCTTCCTCACCACGGCCTCGTTCCTGCCGCAGGCCGCCAAGGTCCTTCGCACCCGCGAAACCGAAGCAATTTCGCTGGTGATGTATTCGATGTTCACCGCGGGCGTCACGCTCTGGGGTGTCTACGGCGTCATGACGATGCAATGGTCGATCATCATCGCCAACGCGGTCACGGTCGTGCTGGCGTCGATCATTCTCGGCATGAAGGTGCGTGCGGTTTTTGCCGCCCGTGCATCACGCTCCAAAGCCTGAAACGGGTCCTGCGCCTTAACGCCTCCTTCGTTCCTCAAGTGTTCCCTTGGGCGGCGAACTGGGGCACAAGTCGGCCATGGCCAGAGACGGCGACATCACCGATCCCGAACGCCAGCCCGGCGAGACGCTCGACCGTGCGCTGCGCCCGACCGCGTTCGACGATTTCACCGGCCAGCAGGCCGCCAAGGCAAACCTGAAAATCTTCGTCGCCGCCGCCCGCAAGCGCGGCGATGCGCTCGATCACGTCCTGCTGTCTGGCCCGCCGGGCCTCGGCAAGACGACGCTGGCGCAGATCCTCTCCCGCGAAATGGGCGTTGGCTTCCGCGCCACCTCCGGCCCGGTCATCGCCAAGGCCGGCGACCTCGCGGCCCTGCTGACAAACCTTGAGCCACGCGACGTGCTCTTCATCGACGAGATCCATCGCCTGCCAGCGCACGTCGAGGAAATTCTCTATCCCGCGATGGAAGATCACTCGCTCGATCTCATCATCGGCGAGGGCCCGTCCGCGCGATCCGTGAAGATCGACCTGCCGCCTTTCACGCTGGTCGGCGCCACCACGCGCGCCGGCCTTCTTTCCACGCCGCTGCGTGATCGTTTCGGCATCCCGGTCCGGCTCGAATTCTACACGCGCGAAGAACTTGGCTCGATCGTGAAGCGGGCAGGGCTGAAGCTTCAGGCCAACATCACCCAGGATGGCGCCGAAGAGATCGCTGGCCGTTCGCGTGGCACGCCCCGCATCGCCATCCGCCTGCTGCGCCGCGTCCGCGATTTCTGCGAAGCCGATGGCGTGAAGATCGACCGCAAGGGCGCGTCCAGCGCGCTCTCACGTCTCGAAGTCGATGAAGACGGTCTCGACGCGCTCGATCGCCGCTATCTGCAGGCGCTGGTGAAAACCTACAGCGGTGGTCCGGTCGGCGCAGATACGCTCGCCGCCGCGCTCTCTGAAGCACGCGACTCCATCGAGGAAGTGATTGAGCCCTATCTGATGCAGCAGGGCTTTGTCGCTCGCACGCCGCGTGGCCGCGTCGCGACACCCAAGGCGTGGGAGCGCATAGGTCTCAAGGCGCCCGCCGCGTTCCAGCAGCCACTCTTCGAAGACGATTCGGACGAGGCCTAACTTTCTGTCCCGCCACATCACCCGGCGAGCAGCGTTCCCTATCAATGACACGGTGCGACACGGGGCGTGTCCCAGCTTGCTTGACGCAGGTGGAAGCGCCGCTATCGATGACCCAACAGAAAATCCACGGGAGGACGAGATGACCTACACGCGCACGCTCGGCGCACTGCTGCTCGCAACCATGCTGCCCGGTTGCGTGCTGGTCCATGAACGCGAAATCGTTGAAGTCCCCGCCGCGCCTGCACCGGTTGTGGCTGCCGCTGTTGCGCCCGCAGCGCCGCCTGCCGCACCGACGCCTGCCGCCTCTCCCCCCGCGCCTCCGCCGCTGCAGGTCGCCAACCCCAACTACGTCACCATCCCGATGGAAATCACCATCAACAAGCCGGTGAAGGATGTCTGGGGCCGCATCGGCAAATATTGCGACATCACCGAATGGCTGCAGCTGCCCGGAACCTGCACGATGCTCTCCGGCAAGGAGGGCGAGGTTGGCTCGGTGCGTTCGGTCGGCGCGGAAATTCTCGTCGCCAAGACCGAATATTCCTACGCCTACACACAGCCGGTTCGCGAAGGCCGCCTGTACAATCTCTATCACGGCAATCTCGAAGCCCGCGCGATCGACGCGAAGACCACGAAAATCCTCTACACGCTGGTCTACGATCTCTCGCTCGTGCCGGGTGACGATGCCGCCAAGACCGCTGACGTCGAACGCCGCCGCACGAACTTCATGCGCGGCATGAACAACATGAAGATCCTGGCTGAAGGCGGAACACTCCCGCCGCCGCCTGCGCCTGCTGCTCCTGCCGCACCGGCAGCCCGCAACTAGCTTTGGTGATGACGCCCTCGTCCAAAAGGCGAGGGCGTTTTCGTGTCTAGATTCCGCGTTCACCGAACTGCGTCTCGATCTGCTCGCGGATGTGCGCCGTCGCCGATGTGCTCGCGCGCGTCAGATTCCCAACATCGCGATCGAACGGCTTGCCCGCCACGGAAAACGCCGCGGCCGACCACGCAATTCCACGCTGCAGCACCGGGCTGGGCTGACCAATGCCCAGCCGCGACAGCCACCGCGCAATCCCCGGTGAATCAGTCCGCTGCGCCGCCTCCAGCATCGCAAGGATCGCTGCCTCGTCCCAGGTCACGCCACGCACGCACAGCCAGCCCAGCGTCAGCTTGCGCTGGCTCTCCGAGGAAAGCGCGTGCGCCAGGATGGTCGCGCCTCGCGCGCCAGCCATGCCCTGCGATCCCAGCTGGCTCTCAAATGCGTTGGTCAGCACCGGACACCGCCCGCGCCCCGCCGCGATTAGCCGCAAAGCCCCGATCATCAACCGCTCGCTGCCGCCCAGCGCGCCCAGCATCACACCGGGAATAAGCTCGTGATCCTGCATGCGGTCTCTCCTCTGGCGCACGGTTCCCCGTGGCCATCGATCTTCAGATCGGGCTGCTGACTGCTGATAAAGCCTTGTCGCACAACCGACTCGGCTTGCACATGCGACTAAGTCGCAACAAGACTCAACACTGAGAGGGTGTGGAAGGCAAGCAGAAAAATGCGGGGTTGCGGCCCTACTGCGCCTTCGCCGTGCGCTCTTTCAGCGTCGTCTCGAAGTCGTTCTCCAGCTTCGCGATCAACGTCCCGAGCGCGCCCGGATCAACAAATGCCGCTTGCGATTTCGCCGCTTTCGCTTTCGCGTTCTTCTCCAGCAGCCCGAAGAACTCAGGGTGCGGGGCGAGGGGGATATCCGCCTTCATCGTCTTCACCTTGGCGAAGGTCGCGCGATAGTCCTCGACGATGCCTGCATACTGCAGCGGCGGCGTGATCCGGTTCGCCGCAACTGTCGCCGAGCAGAACACCAGCACGTCATACGTCTTGCCAGCCTCGGTCGTCTTGGCGCCCCACGATGTGCAGCCGCGCGAATGGCCTGGCGTCAGGTTCGCCGTCAGCTCGATACCTTCCAGCGAAACCTTGTCGCCATCCTTCAGCACGCGATCCACCTTCACCGGCGGCGCGCCCATCGTCTTGCTGTCTTCGCTGCCCAGATAGAAGCCGCCCTCGATCGCGGAAACATCGCCGTCCATAACGGCCAGCTGCGCGCCTGTATTCTTCTTCAGCTGCGCCAGCCCACCGGAGTGATCGAAGTGCGCATGGCTGTTCAGCAGGATCTTGACGTCGCTCAGCTTGAACCCAAGCTTCGCGATGTTCGCCTCGATGATCGGTGCGCCCTGTGGCGTCGCCCCATCCAGCAGCACATGCCCCTTCGGCCCCGTGAACAGGTAAGCCCCCAGACCCTCCGTGCCGACGTAATAGATGTTCCCCGCAATGTGGAACGGCTCGGTCGGCTTGTTCCAGTTGGTCTGCGCGAATGCCGGCGTTGCCGTCGATAGGGCCGCAACGGCAAGTCCACCCGCGATCAAAGACTTCATGCCCGAACTCCCACGAATCCTGTTGCGTCGATTTCTGGCGGGCACACTATCGCGCCAAAGCGCCGGCTGCGAGGCCAGGACGCACAAACGGGAGACGCCCCATGCCAACCAACCGCCAGTTCGTGATTGACCACCTGCCCAAGGGCAAGCTCGGTCCCGAGGTCTTCAAGCTTGGCGAAGGCCCGATGCCCACGGCGAAAGACGGCGAAGTTCTGCTCCGCACGCGCTACATCTCCCTTGATGCCGCCAACCGCGCCTGGATGTGGGGCGCGACCTATCGCTCCGCCGTGAAGCAGGGTGACGTCATGGCTGGCGGCGCGCTCGCCGAAGTCATCGAAAGCCGCGACCCCGGCTTCAAGCCCGGCGACCTCGTCTTCGCCGATACAGGCTGGCAGGACTACGCCGCGCTTCCCGCGAAGCATCTGCAGAAACTCGGCAAGGCCGAGCCGATGACCTATCTCATGAGCGTCTACGGCATCGCTGGCCTCACCGCCTATTTCGGCCTGCTCGAATGCGGCCAGCCGAAAGCAGGGGAGACTGTTGTTGTTTCTGCAGCAGCAGGATCAGTCGGCTCGCTCGTCGGCCAGATCGCGAAGATCAAGGGCTGCACGACCATCGGCATCGCGGGCGGCGCCTCCAAGTGTGATTTCCTCACAAGCAAGCTCGGCTTCGACAAGGCGGTCGACTACAAGTCGCCGGAATTCTCGAAAGCGCTGCGGGCAGCCGCTCCCAAAGGCATCGACGTCTATTTCGACAATGTCGGCGGCGACATTCTCGAAGCCTGCCTGTTCAACATGAACAATCATGGTCGCGTCTCGTGCTGCGGCGCAGTCTCGCAATACGATGCGCCTGCAGCGCACGGTCCGCGCGGCGTGCCCGGCCTCATCGTCACCAAGCGGCTTACGCTTCGCGGTTTCGTCGTGATGGATTTCTACGGCCAGATGGAAAAAGCGCTCAGCGATCTTCAGTCATGGGTCGCAAGCGGACAACTGAAAGTCCACGAAGATATCATCGACGGCTTCGAGAATCTCCCAAACGCTCTCATCGGCCTTCTCGCAGGCGACAATATCGGCAAGCGCATGGTGAAGGTCGTCTGACGCCCTACGGCGTCGCTGGCAATCCCGCAGCCTTGCCTTCCTCGCGCGGGTCCGCCCCGCCAACGAGGCCGTTCGGCGTCACCTGGATCACGTGAGTTCCGCTGCCAAGGTCTTCTTCCACGATCTTCCAGCCCAGCTTGCGCAGTGCATCCGACATTGCCGGCGTCATGCGCGACTTCTCCACCATGATGTCAGGCGTGCGCGCGAAAACGGCTGATGTCCCAACCGCTTCCTGCGGTGTTTGTTTCCAATCCAATACGCCGATGATCGTGCGCGAGACCGACGCGATGATCGTGCTGCCGCCCATCGAGCCGGCCACCATCACCAGCTCGCCTTGTCTGTCCGTGATAATCGACGGCGACATGGATGAACGCGGCGCCTTGCGCGGCGCCACCGCATTCGCCACCGGTTTTCCGTCGATTGTCGGCACAAGCGAGAAGTCCGTCAGCTGGTTGTTCAGCCAGAAGCCATAGCCCGGCGCCATGCGGTGCGAGCCGTACTCGGACTCGATCGTCGCCGTCAGCGACACGGCATTGCCATAGCCATCCACCACCGACAGGTGCGTCGTGCCATGCTCCTGCATCGCTTCGCTACCCCACTTGTTGCGCAGCGCGTCGCCCTTCGGCGTTCCAACCGGAATCACCAGCGGTCCTTTCGACAAGTCGATCAGCTTCGCGCGCGCATCGAGATAAGCCGGCGCGATCAGCTCCTTGGTCGGCGCCTCAATGAAACGGTCATCCGCCATGTAGTGATCGCGATCCACGTAAGAGAGGCGGCTCGCCCACACAAAGGCCGCCCAATCTTGCGGATTGTTCGGGCCATCGGGTTGCGGCCGCGCACGCTCGTAGAGGCTAATGATCGACAGCATGGCATTCGCCGAAGACGGCGAGGGCATGGTGCAGACCTGATAGACGCGATAGGCGCCGCACAGCGGATCAAGCCGCCGCGGCTGATAAGCCTGCAGGTCGAAAACAGTCAGCGTGCCAGCGCGCGGTTGGCGCTGCGCCGCCGATACGATGGCATCCGCAATCGCGCCGTGCGTCAGCGCCTTGGGGCCATCAGCAGCAATTGCGCGGAGCGTTTTCGCATAGGCCGGGTTCTTCAGCTTGTGGCCAAGCGGCCAGGGATTGCCCGAAGCATCGAG
>CALMWO010000323.1 GCA_937873805.1 uncultured Hyphomonadaceae bacterium | reverse complement strand
AGCGCCTCTGGCGACATGCCCCATTTCTCGAGCGTACCCGGACGGAAATTTTCGATCAGGATGTCTGCGCTCGCCGCAAGCTCACGCGCGATTTCCTGCCCGCGTTGCTTGCGCAGATCGAGCGACACCGAGCGTTTGTTGCGGCCGATCACGCGCCACCAGGCGGGCTTCGCGCCCTGCCCCCACTGGCGCATCGGATCGCCCTCGCCCGGCGCTTCGATCTTGATGACATCAGCGCCCATGTCGCCCATGAGCTGGCCGCAGAAAGGCCCCGCTATCAGCGAGCCCATCTCGATGACGCGCAAGCCCTCGAGAGCTCCACTCACTTCGGGAAGCCTCCGGCGCGGCTGACGAGGCCGGGCAAGGTGCGGCCCATCTTCGTTGACAGCCATTGCGCGGTTTCGATGAGCCCGTGCAGCTTCAGGCCGGTTTCGATACCTGAGCGCTGCAGCATGTATTGAACGTCTTCGGTAGCAACATTGCCTGTGGCGTTGGGCGCAAAGGGACAACCGCCAATGCCGGCGATGGAAGCGTCCAGCGTTGTGGCGCCGGCCTCAACGCCCGCCCATGCATTTGCAACGGCTGTGTTGCGCGTGTCGTGGAAGTGAAGTCGGACCGGGATGCCGGGCGCGGCGATTTTCACAGCGGCCATCACAGCCTTCACCTGCGTGGGAACGGCAACGCCGATCGTGTCGCCAAGCTCAATCTCGCGCGGACCCGCCGCTGCAACCTTACGGGCCAATTCAGCGACGCGCGAGGGCGCGATCTCGCCGTCGAAGGGGCAACCAAAAGCGACGGATATGGTCGCTTGCACCGATCGCCCATGATCCTTCCCAAGGCGGATAATTTCGATGGCGTCTTCGACGGTCTCGTCGGACGTGCGACCCTGATTGCGCGTGCCGAAACCGTCACTCGCGGAAATCACAGCGCCCAGCTCATGCACCTGAGTTTCGAGCGCGCGCAGAGCGCCGCGCTTGTTGAGGACCAGACCGATATAGGTGACGTCGTCCCGACCACGCTTTGGCAGCCCGGCGCATACAGCCTCGGCATCGGCCATCTGCGGAACGCGGCCGGGATGAACGAAGCTGGCAACCTCTATACGCTTCGACCCTGACGCGATGGCGCGTTCGATCAATTCCAGCTTGTCGGCGGTCGGGAAAAAGCCCGGCTCATTCTGCAGACCGTCGCGGGCCGCGACCTCGACCATTTCAATGCGTGTGTTCATACGACCATCCTAGCGGGATGAGTCTCGCCTTGCGAGCCCCGGAATGGCGCTCAGCGCCGGCTGTTGGCTATGTTCGCGAAGAACCCCACTGCGTCACGCACGAAAAAGCCGTTCAGGGCTGCGTTCATGTGATCGGCAGCCGCATATTCCAGATAGGTCACAGCCAATCCCTGCTCTCTGAGCTTTGCCGCGACAGAACGCTCCAGCTTGACTGGAAAGACTTGGTCCCTGCCCGCGCCCAGCACCATGATCGGGCCCGGGAACGTGGCGAGCGCAACCGCCACGTCGTACGCCTTGAGGCCTTCCACAACATCGAGCTGAAGGGTCGGCGGAGTAAACCAAGGCTTCGTTGCATCCATCACATCCGCAAAGTTTGGCGCGGTCGTTTCGAGGACAACCGCATCAACCTGCCCGCTTCGACTTGCGATCGCCGCGCATATCGGACCGCCAAGCGAATGACCCCACAATATCAATGGGCGATCCACTGCGAGCCCGTCGAGATAGGCAGCAAGCTCCCGCTGGAACGCCAGCATCGCGGCGACAGTTGGTTGACCGCTGCTGTCGCCATAACCTGGATAGTCCATCAGCAAAGCTTCGCCCCACGGAAGGATCTTTCCGGCGTAGACCGCGCCATGGCTGCGCCTGTCCCCAGACTCGCCACCGCAATGAACGATCAGCGGCTCGTCATCGGAACCATTGGCGCCAGCAACCCGTGAGATCGCGATACGCTCCCCGCCCAGGGTGACGAAGTCATGCGAGATCCTTGCGGGCATGCGATCGGGAAAATTCGGGAAAATTCGGCTGAAGTCGGCGCTAAAGGCGCTCGGCGAGGTCAGGCGCTCCTCGGCGTCGAGTTTGAGCTCGCCAACGGTGGCAGCTTTCTGCGCACGGGACACTGGCTTGAAGAACCATGACTCATTTATTGACCAGGATATGCACCCCACGAGCATGGGCGCACATATGGCAACAAAACAGAGCCCGCGCCTCATGATCACCCCTGCCCGACCAGCCTGGACGGTGGTAATCAAATCGGGCTGAAATCGGGCTGACTGGCGATCAGTTCGAAGTTTTCACGCGGGCGATCGCGTCTTTCCATCCCGCCATCTGGCGCGAACGATCCGACGACGCCATCGCGGGCTCGAACTTGCGATCCAGCTTCCACAAAGCGGCAGCTTCGTTCAGCGAGCCGAACTCCCCGGCGCCAACTCCCGCTAAGATGGCGGCGCCGAGCGCCGTTGTTTCCGTGTTCTTCGGACGCACGACTTCGATACTCAAGATATCGGCCATGAACTGTAGCAGCCAGTCATTGCGCGCCATGCCGCCGTCGACCCGCAGGCGCTGTGGCGCGACGCCATCCTTCGCCATCGCTTCAAGCAGTTCCGCAGTCTGGAAAGCGACGCTTTCCAGCGCGGCGCGAGCTATGTGAGCTATGGTCGATCCGCGCTGCAAACCAAGAATGGCGCCCCGCGCCGCGGAATCCCAGTGCGGCGCGCCCAATCCTACGAACGCGGGCACGACATAGACGCCGCCGCTATCAGCAATCCCCTTTGCGAGCTCTCCCGCGTGAGCGCCATCGCGAATGATCTTCAGCTCGTCGCGCAGCCACTGAATTGTCGATCCAGCCGACAGGATTGAACCTTCAAGCGCGTAGGTCGGCTTGCCGCCACACTGATAGGCGATCGTTCCGAGCAGGCGGGATTTCGAACGCTTCAGTTCTGAGCCTGTGTTCAACACGAGAAAGCCGCCGGTTCCGTAGGTCGATTTCACCTCGCCGGCTTCGAAGCATGCCTGTCCTACCAGCGCCGCCTGCTGATCGCCTGCGACGCCACGGATCGGCAGGCTGGGCCCGAAGATATCGCTGACACCGTAATCCCCGGCAGAGTCCCGCACATCGGGAAGCAGCACCATGGGCACGCCGAACAGATCACAAAGTTCGGCGTCCCATCGGCCCGTGCGAATATCGTAGAGCGAGGTGCGCGATGCGTTGGTGGCGTCGGTTGCGTGAACTTTCCCGCCGGTCAGTCGCCAGATCAGAAAACAGTCGATTGTTCCGGCGGCTAGCTCGCCGCGTTGAGCGCGCTGGCGAGCGCCAGGAACGACATCGAGTATCCATGCAATCTTCGAAGCCGAAAAATAGGGATCAAGCACCAGGCCGGTGCGTTCGCCGACCATGTCCTGATGACCCGCGGTCGCCAGATCTTGCGTGCGCTGCGCGGTGCGCCGGTCTTGCCAGACGATAGCGTTGTGTATCGCCTCACCGGTCTTGCGATCCCACACCACCACGGTTTCGCGTTGGTTGGTTACGCCAATCGCCGCGACCTTCCGTGCCCCCAAGCGCTCAAGCGTCTGTTGAGCTGTGCGCCGCTGCGTGCGCCAGATTGCTTCGGGATCATGCTCCACCCAGCCGGATTGCGGGAAGATTTGCGGAAATTCTTCCTGAGCCGAGGCAACGATTGAGCCGTCGAACGCAATCGCCATTGCGCGGCTGGATGTCGTGCCCTGATCGAGAGCAAGGATCACGCCATTGGTCATGTAGCCCGCCTGCGCTCGAACTGGATTGAAGGAACGCCGCGATACACCGAACGGGCGCGCTCGAAAAAGTCGAACTTGTTGGCGAGCCTGATGGATGGAGCGTTGTCGGGGTCGATCAACGCCACAAGGCAGGGACTGGCGAGAACCTGCAGCTCCCAGCCAAGCACGGCTTTTAGGGCTTCGCTTGCGTAACCCTTGCCATGCGCCTCGGGCAGCAGCGCCCAACCTAGTTCCAGATCATTGCCAAAAGGCGGGTCGATGTCACGCTTGGCGTCCATGATGCCGATCTCGCCGATCAGCTTCGCGTTGATCTTTTCCTCAACAGCCCAGAAACCATGCCCCAACAGCACCCACGAGCCTGCGTAGCGCTGCAAACGTTGCCAGACTTCCTCAGGCGTATAGGCGCGGCCACCGATAAAGCGGGTAACGACAGGATCATTCCAGAGCGGAATGCACGCCGCGAAATCAGCGGCGGCATGCGCTCGCAAACGCAGCCTTTCCGTCTCAATCGGTGGCGCGCGATCAAACCCGCTGGAAGTCATGCACCGCCCCAAGGCCAAGCACCTGGCTGATCTCGTCCAGCGCTGCGCGGCTTTCATCGAGCAGGGCTGGATCCGCGAGGTCCGCGATGCCCAGGCGATCGCGATAGCGGCGCTTCACAACTTGCTCCAACGCCGCAACGCGCGTCTCATCCAGAATTGCGCGCCGGTCGATCGCCGCGAGTTCGCTATCCGTGAGGACCACACGCAAGCGCAAGCAAGCAGGCCCGCCGCCATTGCGCATGGACTGACGCAAGTCGAGATAGTGCGCTTCGCGGATCGGGCCATTCGTCGCGAGCACACGATCGACGAACGCCTTGGCGCGGGGTGTTTCCTCCGCCTCACCTGGAAGGATCAGCGCCATACCGCCGGCAGGCAGAGATACGATCTGCGAATTGAAAAGGTAGGATTTCACCGCTTCGCCGAGATTCAGCTCGTCGGCGCTCGCCTCCAGAAGGATGGGCTCGAAGCCCTTCGCGCCGCACGCACGCTTCAGCGCTTCCGCGACTACATCCTTCTGTTCGAAGGCCTGCGCGTGGAACATCAGAACGTTGCCGTTTGAGACAGCGACAACATCGTTGTGGAACGCGCCCGCATCAATCGCCACTTGCGCTTGTTGAATCAGGACAGCGCCGCCGCCCGTCCAAAGCTGATGCTGGGTCGCGACAATATGAGACGCTTCCATCGCCTGACGGGCCGCAAACCTGGCGCCGTCAGATTTCGCGAAGGCAGAACGGCCATAGACGAACATTTCCACGCCGCGCTCACCATGCGACGCCGAAAGCCTGCAATGGTTCGCCGCACCTTCGTCGCCAAACGACGCAAACGGCACAGGCGAATGCACAATGAACTTCGACCGATCCGCAAAGATCGCGGAAAGCACGCGCGACGTGGTGTCGGCTTCGATGGCACGGTGAAAATGAGATGAAAGATTGGCAGGGGTGAAATGTACGCGCCCATCGC
>CALMWO010000322.1 GCA_937873805.1 uncultured Hyphomonadaceae bacterium | reverse complement strand
TTCTGCGCCATCTGGATCGACCGCCCGTCTCAGTCTGGGGGCTGACCTCGCCGCCGCCTTGCCTTCTTCATGGCAAATTCACCGCTGGCCACAAGCGCAGCCGGTAGGCTTCTGGACGCGATACGGGCGAAAAGCCCTAGTGTTATTAGTGTTACCTACGGAGTAATGTTACGGATGACAGAACGTCTTTATTTTCATGGCATTAACCCTGTGGATAGTTCCGAAAGGTGCGAATCTTGGTTCCGAAAGGTGCGAATCTTGGTTCCGAAAGGTGCGAACGTCGGCTCCGGAAAGCACGAACAATTTTGGTTCCTGATAGTGCGAACGTAGACGGTTCCTGATAGTGCGAACACATGTTATGAGTCAGAATGTCCCTTTTCCCTGATCGTCACCCGCAGAAAGACTTCTTCATTCTCGACATCGCGGATGTCGTGCCCAAAGACGACACCGCCTCGATGGAACACCCGCTGTTCTCGCTGGCGACGAAGCCAGACATGCGCCACCTTCTGTATGAATCTGGCGACAGCAGGTTAGAAATCACCCCGTCATACAACGGCCTGCCGACGATATTCGACAAGGACATCCTGATCTTTTGCATCAGCCAACTGATGCACCTGAAAAATCGGGGGGAACAGATCGGAAAGCGCGTCCGCTTCACGGGCAGAGAGCTGCTTGTGGCAACGAACAGACCAACAAATAACCTCGGATATCAGCGCCTGGAGCAAGCATTCAAGCGCCTGCGCGGGACCACCTTCAAGACCGACATCCGCACGGGCAACAAGATGGAAACCCGAATCTTCGGTCTGATCGACGAAGGCGGATTTGTCATGCGCGATGATGGTTCATGGCGCCTCGACTACTGCGAAGTCGTCCTGTCTGATTGGCTGATGCGCGCGATCGAAAGCAACGAGGTTGTCACAATCTCGCCAGACTATTTCCGACTGCGCCGCCCGTTGGAGCGCCGCTTCTATGAGATTGCGCGCAAGCACTGCGGCGCACAGCCAAAGTGGCAGATTGGGCTGGCCAACCTTCAGAACAAGACGGGCAGCAACGCCCCTCTCAAGAAGTTCCGGTTGAACCTCCGGCAAATCATCGAAGATGACTGCACGCCGTTCTACAAGATCGAGCTGACGGCTGATGATCTGGTGATCTTCCGGCCACGGTCCGCTTCTAGCGCGCTGGCACCTGATATCCGGCTGCCAGAATGGTCCGAAGATAAAGCCCGCGAGGTTGCCCGCGAGAAGGGCAGGGATTACCACGTCCTGCGGTCGGACTGGATGGCCTTTGCCAAGGCCGAAACTGCAAAAGGAAACCCGCCAAAAAATGCCGGGGCAGCCTTTGTGGCATACTGCAAGAAACAGGAAAATCTGCGGCGATAGGAAAATCCTTGCAACGGCGCAACGCGTCACACAGCATAGCCATGCAACGATGCGCAACGGACCCGCAACACCATGAAATACACCCTTTCAGAAGCAGCGGCAGCCACCGGCAAGAACAAGGCGACCATTCAGCGCGCCATAAAAAGAGGGAATATTTCTGCGCCAAAGGGTGAATCTGGATCATATGAAATAGACCCGTCAGAGCTGCACAGAGTTTTCCAACCCGTCGCGCAACGCGTCGCGCAGATCGACAATGCAACGATACGCAACGGCGCGAAACAGGCTGGATTGCCCCCAGATTTCAACGCATTGCAGCGGATAGCTGAACTGGAAAAAGAACTTGCCGTGATGGAGGAACGAAAGAACGGCTTGGAGGAGCAGAAGCGGCATCTGACAGACACCGTGGAGGATCTTCGCAAGCGCCTAGATAGCTCAGAGGGCCGCGTTCTGGCACTGCTGAATGACCCAAGACCGAAAGGCTTCTGGAAACGCGTCTTCGGCTAGCTAGGGCAACGTTTCCGGAAAGGTCAGTCGCCGCATGATACTTGAAGTCTGTAACCCAATGGGTTATATTCTGTCATGCAGTCGGTAGCAGAAACCCCGATCTTCACCCGTCAGACGGAAAAGCTCTTCACCGAGGACGAGAAGCGCGAGCTGATCGACTTTCTGGCGGAGAATCCGTTGGCAGGAGATGAAATCCCGGGAACGGGTGGGGTGCGCAAGGTTCGCTTTGCGGCATCCGGACGCGGCAAGAGGGGAGGGGCGCGGATCATCTACTACTACCTTGATGACACCATGCCGCTCTATGCCCTTCTGGCCTATGCGAAAAACGATCAGGGCGACATGACGCCCGACGAGAAACGCGCCGTCTCCGCACTGTCGGCGGCTCTCAAGGCAACGCGAAAGGAGAAGAGATGAGCACCCTTGGCGACGACTTGATCCAGGCAATGACCGAAGCCCTCGCCCATGCAAAAGGCGAAGGGCCTGCCATCGTCCACGACCCGATTGCTCCGCGGGAAGTGCGCGAACGAGCGAACCTGACCCAAGCCCAGATGGCCCCACTGATGGGCATGAGTCTGTCCGGCTACCGGAAGTGGGAGCAAGGACAACGCCGGATCAGTGGACCGGCTGCAACCCTTCTGCGTCTGATCCAGAAAGAACCAGACATGGTGAAGCGCGCGCTGCTGTCGTAACAAGGCCATTTCGAACGCAGTCGTTGCGCTAAGTTGCGTTTCGACTTCTCTTCGGATAGCGATTTTTCTCGCACCCACTTTGTGAGGAGCTCTGACCATGGCGGACTCAATTTCTTCATTCACAGCCGCAAACAAGGCTGCTTGGAATGCTTCGGCCTCGTTGCACAGTCGAGGAGCGGAATGGGACAGCCTTTTGGAGCAAGCCGCCCGGCCGGATTTTTCCGTTCTGGATCCTGAACTTAGAGAGACGATTCGGGCGCTGGGGCTTGAAGGCAAATCGGCGGCGCAGGTTGGATGCAATAATGCGCGCGAGTTGCTATCGCTTGCGTCTCTGAAGGTAATTCCCTCGGTGGGCATCGACCAATCAGGCGCTTTCCTTGAACAGGGGCGGGTCTTAGCCAAGGCAGCAGGCCTCGAACCCCGCCTGATCGAGGCTGACATCTATGACTTGCCGGACGACGTTGGGACGTTTGATCTGGTGCTGGTCACTATCGGCGTGCTGAACTGGATGCCCGACCTTGGCGGCTTTTTCCGAGTGATCGCGGGGCTTCTCGGCCCTGGTGGCCACTTGTTGGTCTATGAAACCCATCCCGTCATGGAAATGTTCGACCCCGAAAGCGACACGCCTCATGAGCCTGCGATCAGCTATTTCCGCACTGACCCGCTCAAGGAAGAAGGGCTAATCTCATACGACGGGGTCGATCATGGTTCGGGCGAGACAGGCTACTGGTTCATCCATACACTCGGGCAGATCGTGACATCCTGCGCCACCGCCGGGATGACCATCACTTCATTGAAGGAGTTCGGGTATTCGATCCGGGAGCCAGAGTATGACGTGTACGAAGGCCGAGAGGCTCAGATTCCCATGAGCTACCTTTTGCATGCAAGAAAGATGTGATCTCCACACCCCGACAGCATTCTAGCAACCGTCTGCAATGGGCTCCTTCAAGACCTTCGCCGCTGTTTGTTCGAGCGACGGGTTTGCGGGACGAAACGACCATTCGGGTTTTGAAACCAAATGGCCGCTGTGACTGGCTCTACGCCATTGCCATTGCTTCAATTTCGAACAGCAAGCCGGGGATCGCGAGGCAGGTAACGCCTAGTAGGGTCATCGGCGGTGCGACCCGATGGGGTCCGAACCGCATGCCCATCAGGTCAAAGTTCTTCAGCGCCTCGTCGACATCAGTTGCATAGACACTGAGCTTGACCACATTGCCAAGATTCATGCCCGCCCTTTTGAGAACGGCTTCAAGGTTGTCCAAGGCCAGACTGATCTGTGCGCGCATATCGCCTGGATGCTGCGGGGCGCCGTCTTCGTCCACTGCGGTCTGCCCCGCGCAAATCACTTGCCGCGTCGCGCCGTCGATCACCTCGGCTTGGTTGTAGCCCAGCTTGATCGACCAGTCCCAGGGGTTCACTGCCGTCCGTTCCATGTCGCAATCTCCTTGTTTTCAGTTGCTGGAATCGGTGTAGGGCGAAATGGCGCCAAATATTGTCACCATTTTTGATAAGGTCGAGATATGAACGTGAGACTCAGACATGACGCCATCGTGCGCAGCCTTCGCCGCAACGGCACGTCGACTGTTGACGAGCTGGCCGAAGAGGTTGGTGCCTCCCGCCGGACCGTGTTGCGCGATATCGGCGCACTGCGGGACGAAGGCTATGTGATCCATTCCGAGGTCGGCCGCGGCGGTGGCCTCCAGCTTGACCCTCAATCAATGCAGACACGGGCCAAGTTGTCCGTGCCCGAAGTGTTCGCGCTGCTGATCAGCGTCGCGGCAATGCGAGCCGCCGAGAATTTGCCCTTCTCGGAACTTGCCGACGCTGGGTTGGCAAAGATCGAAAAGGCCTTGCCGTCGGACAAGGTGAAAGACCTACGCGCGTTTTTGGAGTGCCTGCACATCGGCCAGCTTTCACCTTTGCAGGATTTGTCGGACATCAGAAAAATGGACCCCGACCTTCTTGGGGCCTTCGAGACGGCGTTTCTGGGCCGGCACTTCATCCGGTTCGACTATAGCGATGCAAAAGAGCGCAAGACCGAGCGGCAGGTGGAACCGCAAGCCATGCTGATCCTGCCCCCCCTATGGTATCTCATCGGCTGGGACCCTGCCCGCGACGACTTCCGCCATTTCCGCATGGACAGGATCAGCAACCCGGAAGCGGTTCCGACTACAAGCTTTCGCCGTCGGCATGTGCCGTTCGAAGATGATGTCTGTCCTTACAGCGAATTGCACCCGGAGCGTCGAAGCAGTCATTCGTGGTAAATGCAGCGCCAACACATTGGGCTCAAAGTGACAGGAGATTGTCATTCCTACAACTCGTGCCCCACCCCCCGTTCGCGCTGAACCTCGGCTTCGTGTTCCTGCTCCAATTCCTTGGCATGCAGCCGCTCAAGCCCCTGAGCTATATCCCGCTCTTCCACCTCCCGGCCCTGCCGGATCGCCGCCAGGCGGGCGGCGATTTCGTCGTGGTCCAACGCCTTCGACCCGGCGCGCAGGCGGTCGGCAAGGCTTTGTGGGGCGGTGGATTTGTCTGATGTCTTTTCGCTGATCGCTGAACGCTGATCCCCGATATCTGAACGCTGATCGCGCAACGCCCAAGCCTCGCGCATCCGGGCGGCAAGATCCTGCGGGCGGTCGCGGTCATGCCCGCCGCCTTCATAGGCAAGCCCGGCCTCGGGCGGCTGCAACCTGTCCAGGACGTGGTCCGCCGCCCGCTCAAGCCAGGTCCGGACATGCCCGGCCAGCTCCTGGGCAACACGCGCCACCTCGGCGGCATGGGCCTTGACCTCATGCCAGACGCGGACGGCGGCAACCTCCTGCCCGCGCTCCTTCAGCTGCCACGCGCCCGCCGACAACTGGGGCAGGGGCGGGCGGTCCAGCGCGACGGCCCGGACGGTATGTTCCAGCGCCTCGGCCTCAAGGCCCTGCTCCTGGGCGACGTGGGCCAGCTCCAGCGCCTCGATGCGCTGCGCCTCAAGGGTGCGGTGGTCGATCCGCTCGGCGTGGCCGGCCAGCTCCAAGGCAAGGTTGGCATCCTGCGCCCATGCCTCGCGCCACCCCTCCAGAACCTCGACGGCATTCCAGTCGCGGTTCTTGGTGGTGAAGCCCTCAGCGGCGATCTCGCGGGTGGTCAGCAGGATATGGGCGTGGTGGTTGCGGTCATCGCCTTCGCGCCCCGGCGCATGAAGGGCGATGTCGGCCACCATGCCCCGGTCCACGAACTGGCGCTGGCAGAAGTCGCGCACCAGCTCGACGCGCTGCCCGTGGTCCAGCTCGGCGGGCAAGGCCACCCGGATTTCGCGGGCCACCTGCGAATTCTTCCGGGTCTCGGCCGCCTCGACCGCGTTCCACAGCGCCGCCCGGTCCTGCGCCCATTCCGGCGCTTGGGCAGGGGCGAGGATTTCGACGTGATCGACGCCGCCCCGGGCGCGATAATCGAACGAAAGCCCGGTGCGGTGATCCTCGATGTGGGACGCGCTGCGATAGGCCGCCGCCGCTGTGGCGCTGCGGCCAGCGGATCGCGAAATCATCGTGGCCCGAAGGTGGTAGATCGCCATATCCGCGCCGCACTCTCAAGGGGTTCAAAGGGGAAGTCCGTTCCCCCTTGCCCACACAAACTCGCAAGAGTTTGTATAAGTGGGCACTTCGTGTCTTGCA
>CALMWO010000321.1 GCA_937873805.1 uncultured Hyphomonadaceae bacterium | reverse complement strand
AGTCTCGCCCTGCAGCCGCTCGTAATACTGCCGCGCCGCCTCGATCGCGGCGAACGCCCCGCCGATTTCGGCGTCGACCAGCGCATTGGGGTCATCATCGCCGCACGCCGCCAGATGGATCACCGCATCCGGCGAAAACTCGCGCAGGATAGCCTTGATCATCGCGCGGTCGGTTACATCGGCCTCAAGCCGCGCATAGCCTTCGCGTTGCGCAGCAGGCCCCAGCGCCGGCACGGGCGCGTTCTTCTTGCGGCGATCGAGATTGAGAACGTGGTCGCCCCGCTCGACAGCAAGCCGCACCACGGCCGAGCCGACAAACCCACATCCACCTGTCACAAGGACGCGCATAGGCCCCAAGCCTCGAACCTTCAAAGGTCTCCAACCGTTAACGGATGGGCTTCTATGGTTAGCGGCTGGTTAACGAAGTTAGGGAGCTGGCGCGCCGGTCGCCGGCTTCGCAGCCTCGCGATCGAACTGATAGACAATATCGTTCAGGCCCAGCAGCAGCCGGTCCTGCGCAACCAGATGATACAGCCTCAGCGCCGCGCCATTTGCCGTACACGTCTGCCGCAGCACCGCGATCTCGTCCTCGCCCACGCCCAGAGCCGACCTGGCCAGCCCCGCGTCCGTGATCTTGCCCTCGAACAGTGCTGTCACCGGCACGACTTCCACAGTCGCCGCGGCCGCCTCGCAAGACAGCGCCGCGGCGCCCGCCGAGCCTGTTTCGGTCAACGCCAGTGTTTTCTCAAGAATCTCCGCATCCGGCTCCGGCGAGAATCCCGGTCCCGCAAACCATGGCCCCACAATATGCCCGCTGACTTTCCAGTCGCCCGTGAACGAAGCCACTGTCGCGTCGTCAGCATCGACGGCTGCGCCGCCCGTCGTCTTCGACCCCGAACATGCAGCCGCGCACAGCGCCAGCCCGGCAAGAACCACAGATCGCATCATCTTACCCACGCACGCGCTTGAGCGTGTAAAGCACATTGTCCAGCCCCAGCATGATCGTGTCGTCATCGATCATCGGGAAGTTCAGCGACACATCACCCGTCCCCTCAGCGCAGGTGAACGTCATCGTCGTGATCTCGTCAGATGCAAATCCCAGCGCCGCTGCATCTTTCGCCGGGTCCGGCAGATTGCCTTCGAACAACCCGCGCGGCGAGGCGACATTCACCGCATAGCGTGGCTTGTCGCAGTTCAGCAGGGCAGGCCCCGCCGACTTGTTGGCGCCCAAAATCACATTGCCCGCAAACGCCGGATCAGCCGCAGGTTCTTCGCCCTTGCCGTCCCACCACGGCGCAATTTTCGCCGAGCTCATCGCCCACGACCCGAAGAACGGGTTGCCCGGCGTGATCGCATCCGCGCCTGCACCGGCCTCCTTCACCGGCATCTCGACCGCGCTCTCCGCTGCGGGCGTCTCCGCCGTCGGTCCACATCCGACAAGCGCCGTGCAGGCTGCCAGCGCCACTGCAATCTCACGCAATCTCATGCCTTGCTCCGCCGCCTGCATCGCCCGTCCCGGCGCACCCCCACGCGCAAGTTCGTACTGGCGCGCGAAGTGCGGAGGTAGAACAGGCCTTCTTCGCCTGATCGTGTCCTTCGGGGATTTTGTCAAACCGTTCCATCCGGGGGGTCACACAACGCCCTGCGCCGCAGCGCTTGTCGAGCGGCGTCAGGTCCGGCCGCGCCGCGCCGCAAAAACATGCGACAGCGCAATCGCGCCCGCCGTCGCCACGTTGAGACTGTCGATCCCCGGCGACATCGCAATCGATACACGCCTGCACGTCGCCATCAGGTCAGGCGATAGTCCCGGCCCTTCCGCGCCCAGCACAATCGCCAGCCGCTCTGGCGGCGTCAGCGTATGCAGCGGTTCCCCCTCGGTCGGGCTCAGCGCCCATGCCTCGATGTTCGCCGCTTCCAGCGCCGCGATCATCGCTGTGCCGTCACCTGATCGCGCAAACGGCAAGGACAGCGCCGTCCCCGCCGAAACCCGGATCGATTTGCGGTACAGCGGATCGCAACTCTCCGCATCCAGCACCACGGCGTCCGCTCCCAGCGCAGCCGCATTGCGGAAACACGCACCGACATTGTCATGGTTGGAAAGCCCGATCAGCGCGAGCAACGTCGCCGGTCCCGCCGGCAATGCCGCTGCCAGATCCTCGACACTCTGCTCGCCGGTACGCCGCGCCAGCGCAAGCACGCCGCGATGGATATGAAACCCGGTGATCCCGTCCATCACGGCCTGCGGCGCCATGTAGACCGGCACCGCCGGATCGAGCTTCGCCAGCAGCTGCGTCAGCGGCTCGATCCTGTTCTCGGCAAGGAAGACAGACTCCACCGGAAACCGCGAAGCCTCCACCAGCCGCCCGAGCGTGACCTTCCCCTCGACGATGAAGTGCTGCGTTTGCCGCAGCATGTCCCGCTCCTTCACGCCCCTATACGGCGCCAGTCGCGGATCGTCCCCTGATGTCAACGGTATGATCATTCCCGCTTTTGACCCGCTCACCTCGCTTGGGCAAGCGTGCAAAGGATGCACGCTCACCGTCGCGAGCCCCACCTCACCATCTCCCTCCGTCTCGCACGCTCCGCGTACGATCCACCTCCCCCTGCTCCGCATGGGGAGGCAAGCCACACCCACAGCGTCATCCTCGGGCTCGACCCGAGGATCTTGCTTTC
>CALMWO010000320.1 GCA_937873805.1 uncultured Hyphomonadaceae bacterium | reverse complement strand
GGCATGATCCTGCACGCCACGGAAGTAACCCCGCTGTCGGGCTATCGCCTGTTCCTGCGCTTCAATAACGGCACGGCGGGAGAGGAGAGCCTGGCCAACGAGCTTGATGGCGAAGTATTCGAGCCGCTGCGCGCCCCGGCGCTGTTCGCTACGGCAAGCCAGCATCCGGTAATGCGCACGGTGGCATGGGCCAACGGCGCGGACCTTGCCCCTAAACTCCTGCTCGAACTGATGAAGACGCAGCAGGGCAACCGGGCCGCATGATGACCTGACATAAGGAACGAACGATGGAAACGACGCTATACCAGTCGGACTACTACACCTGGGCACGCCAGCAAGCCGACATGCTGCGTGAGGGACGCTTTGATGACCTTGACGCGGCGCACTTGATTGAGGAGCTAGAAGCAATGGGGGCAAGCGAACGGCGCGAACTGACGAACAGGTTGACGGTTTTGCTGATGCATCTGCTGAAGTGGCAATTTCAACCAGCGAGGCGCGGCGCGGCATGGTCGCTGACCATCCGCGTGCAGCGCATGGATATTTCCGATCTGCTCAACGACGAGCCGGGCCTGAAGCCCGAAGTTCCTCAAGCGTTAGAGAAAGCCTATCGCAAGGCGCGGCTGCTGGCGGCGAACGAAACAGGTATGGACGAAACGACGTTCCCTAAGCAATCGCCATACTCGATAGAGCAAACGATGGCGGATGATTTTCTGCCCGAAGGCAATTGAGAGAACCAGAGTCTTGCCGCGCCTATCTGACGGCTGATCCCCGAGAGAGAAAACCGGGAACCCTTGCCCGGCTGGTGCGGCATCCTGAACCGAGGGCAGAGCGTGAGAGGGGCGCTATGAAATCTTGGTACAACAAGAACGACTGCGAGCACCTGGGCGCATATCACGCCCATTACACGTCCTTGTTGACACCAGCCCGCGACAGGTTCTCATTCGAGCGCTGGCCGAAGGGTTGAGCCTTCTCCGGGGCGTCGATGCCAGAGACGCGAGTCTTGTGCTGTTCGCGGTTGGCGTCGAGGACGGTGATGGTGTCGCCGTCGGCGTGGGTGAAGAGGGAGGAGCAGCAGAGGGAGAAGCAGATGTCACGGATACATGCTTCGGTCCCATCTCATCTTGAGAAGCAGCCACGAGACGCTTGTGAGCATCCATCAAGGAAGCTTTCGGTGAACACCCTGAAGACGTTCTTGCATCCGCCAAGGCCGCCGTAGAGGGCTTCGGCTGGTTGAATGAGATCCTCGTCAGCGTCAAACGAGGGGCGGAGGGCGGCAACGCCTCGCCGCGCGTCGTCAAGCTCGCTGCTGCTGGGGCTTACCTCGCTACCGACACGGAGAACTGCTTCGGAATCCAGCACGAAAGCATGTTGCACACGCTGCAGGAGGTCGGGATTCTTCCGCCAGATCGAAGGCCGCTCGATTGATGCCAACGCAGACCCGGCCGCGTGCCGGGTTTTTCTGTGATGCGATGGCGGCGAGGAGCGCCAAGCAACCGGCTTGGCTACGGCAAATGTAACCCCGGCGTAACCCCGCAAAAAAGCCCCGGCTTTTGACCGAGGCTAAGTACTTGTTTCCTTGGTGGTGATGGGTGGAATTGAACCACCGACCTATGGGTTATGAATCCATCGCTCTAACCAACTGAGCTACATCACCCCTGGGGCGCCGATTATAGGGCTCCCGGTCGTTTCGGGTCAAGCTGGAGTCCGGGCCTTCGCTTGATCGAGACCGCCGGCGTGCGGCGCATGCCTCGGGCAAGGCGCGCCGACGGGAATTCCGGCGGCCGCCACAGGCCACTCACATCAGCACGATGTCGTATTGCTCCTGCGAGTAGCTCGGTTCGGCCTGCAGGGAGATCGGCTTGCCGATGAAGTCGGAGAGCATCGCCAGGCCCTGCGACTCCTCGTCGAGGAAGCGGTCGATGACTGCCTGGCTGCCGAGCACGCGATACTCACGGGCATCGAACTGGCGTGCTTCGCGCAGCAACTCGCGCAGGATCTCGTAGCACACGGTGCGTGCCGTGCGCACCTCGCCGCGGCCACCGCAGGTCGGGCATTCCTCGCAGAGGACGTGCGCCAGCGATTCGCGCGTCCGTTTGCGCGTCATCTCGACCAGACCGAGGGCCGTGAAACCATTGACGGTCAGGCGCGTATGGTCGCGCGCCAGCGCCTTGTTGAACTCGCTGAGCACTGCCGTCCGGTGCTCCTCGTTCTCCATGTCGATGAAGTCGATGATGATGATGCCGCCGAGGTTGCGCAGGCGCAGTTGGCGGGCGATCGTCTGTGCGGCCTCGAGGTTGGTCTTGAAGATCGTGTCGTCGAAGTTGCGGACGCCGACAAAGCCGCCGGTATTGACGTCGATCGTCGTCATTGCCTCGGTTTGGTCGATGATCAGGTAGCCGCCGGACTTGAGGTCGACACGCCGGGCGAGGGCTTCCAGGATCTCGTCCTCGACGCCGTGCAGGTCGAAGAGCGGCCGTTCGCCGATGTAGTGTTCGAGCAGAGGCGCCACCGTCGGCGTGTACTCGCCGGCAAAGGCCGTCAGCTTCTGGAAGTTCTCGCGCGAATCGATGACGATGCGTGCGGTCTCCGGGTTGACGAAGTCGCGCAGCACGCGCTGCGCCAGGGAGAGCTCCTGATAGAGCAGGGAGGGCGGTGCGGCAGTCGTCGACTGAGCCTGGATATCGCGCCAGATCTTGCGCAGGAACTCGATGTCCTTGGCCAGTTCGGCCTCCGTCGCATTCTCTGCCATCGTGCGCACGATGAAGCCGCCTTTTTCGTCGCTTGGTACCAGGCGGTGCAGCTTTTCGCGCAGCGCTTCGCGTTCGGATTCCCGCTCGATGCGCTGCGAGATGCCGATGTGTTTGTCCTGCGGCAGGTAGACGAGCATGCGCCCGGC
>CALMWO010000319.1 GCA_937873805.1 uncultured Hyphomonadaceae bacterium | reverse complement strand
GATGACGTTGTCCGGCGCCTGGGACAAACTACGCACTGACCCAGTCGTACGGATGCTGATTGTGTCGGTCGCCTTCTATGGCATGGCGACGTTTGAAGGCCCGGTGATGTCGGTGCGCGAAGTCAACGCACTGTCGCACTATACGGATTGGGGTATCGGGCACGTTCATTCCGGCGCTCTCGGTTGGGTCGGGTTCGTCACCTTCGGAGCGATGTACTGCCTGACGCAGTGGTTGTGGAAGCGGCCCAAGCTCTACTCCAACACGCTTGTCGAATGGCATTTCTGGATCGCGACGCTCGGCATCGTCCTCTACATCTGCGCGATGTGGGTGTCGGGCATCATGGAAGGCCTGATGTGGCGCGCCTACAACGAGTACGGGTTCCTCGAATACTCGTTCATCGAAACGGTCAGCGCCAAGCACATCGAGTACATCATTCGGTCGGCGGGCGGCGGACTCTACCTGCTGGGCGCCGTGATCATGGTCTACAACCTGGTGCGCACCGCGCGCGGTGACGTTCCGGTCGAAGACCGCAACCGCATCACCGCGACGCCTGATCTCCAGCCAGCAGAATAGGAGCGACAGATGGCAAACCGCCCAAGCTGGCTGATGCGCAACCACAAGCTGTTCGAGAAGAACAGCTACATTCTCCTGATCGGAATCCTGATCGTCGTGGCGATCGGTGGCATCATCGAGATCGTGCCGTTGTTCTACCTCAAGAACACGATCGAGAAGGTGGAGGGCATGCGGCCCTACACACCGCTCGAACTCGCTGGCCAGAACATCTATGTCCGCGAGGGCTGCCACGTCTGCCATTCGCAGATGATCCGGCCGCTACGCGATGAGGTGGAACGATACGGCCACTACTCGCTCGCCGCTGAGAGCATGTACGACCATCCCTTTCTCTGGGGGTCGAAGCGTACCGGGCCGGATCTGGCGCGCGTTGGCGGCAAATATTCTGACGACTGGCAGAAGCAGCATCTGATTGATCCGCGCTCACTTGTACCGGAGTCCATCATGCCACCCTATGCCTTTCTCGATGGTCGTTCGCTCGATCTCTCGGTCATCCCCGGTCAGATGAGGACGCTGAAGGTAGAGGGCGTGCCCTATACCGACGAAATGATCGCGCGCGCCGTCGATGATGCCCACGCGCAGGCTGGCGAGGACTATGACGTTGAAGCGCTGCGTCGCGACTACAACAAGGCGGCCGGGCGCGAGGGAACGGTCAACGTTCGCGAGTTCGATGCTGTCCGCGGTGAGCCCTCCGAAATGGATGCGCTCATTTCCTATCTTCAGGTGCTCGGCACGATGGTCGATTTCTCGACCTACGAAGCCGAAGACCTGTCGAACCAGCGGTGAAACCATGAGTTATGAAAGCTGGTCTCGCTTCGCCCAGGACTGGGGCACGGTCTATTTTGTGGTGATCTTTCTGATCGCCGCTGGCTATGCCCTGTGGCCGCGCAACGCCAACACGTTCAAGCGCGCGGCTCGCCTTCCAATCACAGAACAGGAGCAGGGCGATGACCGGCCACTCACCTGAAATCGACCCGCACACCGGCGTTGAAACGACGGGCCATGAATGGGATGGCATCAAGGAGCTCAACAATCCGCTGCCACGCTGGTGGCGCTTTGTGTTCTGGGCGAGTGTCGTGGTTGCGATCGCCTGCTGGATCCTGATGCCGGCCTGGCCTGCCTTGCCAGGGCTACAGGGATACACAATCGGCGTGCTGCAGCAGTCGGATCGCACAGACGTTGCTTCCGACGTTGCGGCGATGCGGCGAGATCGCGCCGTGCTCAGCTCCCGTCTCGCAGCGGTCGATGCCTCGACCATCTTGCGTGACCATGACCTCAGCCAGCTTGCGCTCTCGCTTGGTGAAAGCGCGTTCGGTGACAACTGTGCCACGTGCCACGGCGCTGGCGGACGCGGCGCCAAAGGCTTTCCGCGTCTTGCCGACGATGTCTGGTTGTGGGGTGGCAAGCTGGAGGAGATCGAACGCACGCTCCGTTATGGCATCCGCTCGTCTCACCCCGAAACGCACACCAGCGAGATGCCCGCTTTCGGGCGCGACGAGCTGCTGCCGCAAGACCAAATGGAAGATCTTGTCCAGTATGTGATGGCGAAGTCGGGACAGCGCGCCGACCCGGCGTCGGCTGCGCGTGGTCAGCCGCTGTTCGAGACCAACTGCGCGAGCTGCCACGGCTCCGATCTTCACGGTGACCGCACCAAGGGTGCACCGAATCTCACTGACAAGGACTGGATCTATGGCGGCGACGCCGCCACCATACGGCGCACGATCTACGGGCCCCGCAACGGCGTCATGCCTGCCTGGGGCGAACGGCTGGATCCCGCGACTGTGAGAGCGCTGGCCATCTACGTCCACTCTCTTGGCGGCGGAGAGTAGGTTGGGGAGCTCAACGCTCATCAATCTGAAAGACCGGCGCGCAAGCTCGGGCGGTGGGGGCGATGCGCCGCCTCCTGGTGGTGAGGGGCCGGTTGTCCTCTATGCGCGGCGCAAACAGATCTATCCGCAGCTGGTGTTCGGGTCATTCCGCAACATCAAATGGGTGCTGCTGTTTGCAACGCTTGGCGTCTACTATGTTTTGCCCTGGTTGCGCTGGGACAGGGGTCCGGACGCGCCGGATCAGGCCGTGCTCGCGGACTTTGCCGGCGGGCGTTTCTACTTTTTCGGCCTCGAGATCTGGCCTCAGGAAGTCTACTATATCACCGGCTTGCTGATCCTCGCGGCTGTCGGTCTTTTCCTCGTCACCGCGCTTCTGGGCCGTGTCTGGTGCGGCTATTTCTGTCCGCAAACGGTGTGGACGGATCTCTTCCTCGTTGTCGAACGTTTCTTCGAAGGCGACCGCAACGCGCGCATGAAACTCGACAAGGCGCCGTGGTCTTTCAACAAGCTCTGGCGCAAGGGCTCGAAGCACGCGGTATGGCTTGTTATCGCCTTCGCCACGGGCGGCGCTTTCATCCTCTATTGGCACGATGCCCGCTCACTCGCCGAGACATTCTTCATCGGCCAGGCGCCGATCACCGCTTACGTCTTTGCTGCTCTGTTGACCGCAACAACCTATGCGCTTGCAGGCACGATGCGTGAGCAGGTTTGCACCTACATGTGCCCGTGGCCGCGCATCCAGTCCGCACTGATCGACCGCGATACGCTGACGGTCACCTATCGCTCGGAGCGCGGCGATCCGCGCGGCCCTCACAAGAAAAATGAGACATGGGAAGGTCGCGGCGACTGCGTCGACTGCAAACAGTGCGTCGTTGTTTGCCCCATGGGCATCGATATTCGCAACGGCCCACAGCTGGAGTGCATCCAGTGCGGGCTCTGCATCGACGCATGCGACGGAGTCATGAAGAAGGTCGGCAGGCCAACTGCTCTGATTGCCTATGACACGGATGAAAACGTTCTGCGCCGCTGGAAGGGGTTCCCGGCCCGCAATTTCTCGCTCTTCCGCCCCCGCATCATCGTTTATGCGCTTGTCTTCGCGTTTACGGCGGGCCTGATGGCGTTCGGCCTGACGACACGCGGGGATATCGAAGTGTCGGTCATGAAGGATCGCTCCTTGCCCTTCGTGCAACTCGCCAATGGAGACGTGCGCAACGGTTACACGCTGAAGGTGGTCAACAAGCAACGCAAGCATCGCACTTTTGATCTGCAGATTGATGGGCTGCCGGGCGCTGTCGTGGAGATCATCGGCGAAGGTGGTGACGCAAGCCACCCCGTCGTCTCCGCCAACGCCGATGGCGTCGAACGTTATCGTCTCCTGCTCACCACGACTGCGGGAGCGCTAAAGGGGGCCAGCTCGGGCATCCGCATCGTGCTATTGGAAGCCGGCGCGCCCGTTGCCACGACTGCAGCCACATTCCTGGAACCGGAGGAAGCCGATGCACGCTAGCAAGGGCTTGCGAGGCGTACATGTCCTCTGGATGGTCATCGCGTTCTTCGCGCTGGTTATCGGGGCGGACACCTACTTCATCATCAGGGCCGTCAACACATTCCCGGGCGAAGAGGTTAAGAATTCCTACGTGCTGGGTCTCGACTACAACCGCGAGATCGAGGTGCGTGAGCAACAGGAAAAGCTCGGTTGGACCGCAGAGGCCGGCATCGTCAATGACGGCAAGACCGCGCTTGTGGTGCGCTTCGTCGACAGAGCGCAGTCACCCGTCACCGGCCTGCGTGTGGATGCTTCTTACTTTGTTGCTGGAGGTGGCCGCGCCGAGCACCAACTCCCGCTCATCGAAGGTATGCCGGGTGAGTATCGCGCCTATCTCGATGATGCGCACGCCGGGCGCGCCGAATTCAAAATTGTGGCCGGACGTGGCGCAGACAGTCCAACGCTCTTCAGTGCCAGCAAGGTCGCTGTGATCCCATGACCGC
>CALMWO010000318.1 GCA_937873805.1 uncultured Hyphomonadaceae bacterium | reverse complement strand
GGCGATTTCCTTGGGTAACAGCTTCCTACTCGACGGTATCGCGCGCCGGGTCTAAACCACGCCCAGTCAAACTGAGGTGCTTCATGTCGCGTCCCGTCATTTCGGCGACTGGTCTTTATACGCCGCCGCATTCCATTTCGAATGCCGAGCTGGTGGCCAGTCTCAATGCCTGGACGGATGGCTGGAATGCCGAAAATGCCGAAGCGATCACGGCAGGCACGCTGCAGGCGAAGGCGCATTCTTCGGTTGAGTTCATCGAGAAGGCGTCGGGCATCAAATCCCGCTTCGTGATCGACAAGACCGGCGTGATTGATCCGAAAGTCATGCGCCCGCATATCCCCGAGCGCCCGAACGATCAGATTTCCGTGCTGGCCGAAATTGCGGTCAACGCCGCGAAGGAAGCGCTGGAGCGTGCAGGGCGGTCGGGCAGCCAGGTCGATGCGGTGATCTGTGCGGCGTCGAACATGCAGCGCGCTTATCCGGCGATGGCGGTGGAAGTTCAGGCGGCGATCGGGGCGGAGGGTTTTGCGTTCGACATGAACGCGGCGTGCTCGTCGGCGACGTTCGGCATCCAGACTGGCGCGGATTTCGTGCGCGCCGGACATGCCAAGACGGTGCTGATGGTGAACCCGGAAATCTGCTCGGGGCATCTCAACTTCACGGATCGCGACAGCCACTTCATCTTCGGCGACGTGGCGACGGCTGTACTGATCGAAGCGGAAGAGGTTGCGCCGAAGAACCACTGGTCGATCCTGGGCACGCATCTCAAGACGCAGTTCTCGAATAACATCCGCAACAATTTCGGCTTCCTCAATCGCGGCGACCCGGAAGGCGTTGGCAAGACCGACAAGCTGTTTGTTCAAGAAGGACGGAAGGTCTTCAAGGAAGTGGTGCCGATGGTGTCGTCGATGATCCAGGCCGAGATGGACCGGCTGGGCATCCGGGCAACGGACTTGAAGCGCATGTGGCTGCACCAGGCCAATGCCGGCATGAACCGGCTGATCGCCGCCAAGGTGCTCGGTCACGAAGCGAGCGAGGATGAGAGCCCGACAGTGCTGGATACCTATGCCAACACGTCGTCCGCTGGATCGATCATCGCTTTCCACAAGCATTCCAGCGACTTCCGGCCGGGCGAGAAGGGCCTGATCTGCTCGTTCGGCGCCGGCTATTCCGCAGGGACAGTGTTCGTCGAAAAATCTGCCTAGGCGCCTGTTCGTCATTTGAGACTGGACGGTGTCAGGGTTAGGCTTCGGCAAAACAAGAAACTGCCGGAGGAAGACCCATGCCTGCAGACGCCGCAAAGCTACCGCCATTCCGCAAGCTGCCGTTCAAGGCGCCGGATATGGAGGTCCGTCGCGGAGAGGGCGGAGCTGTCTATCTCAGATCGCGCACGCCGCTGGGGCCCGTGCCCCGGTCGATCCCGCACGTGCTGGACGAGCGGGCGGCAGAGCATCCTGAGCGGCCCTGGTTGAAGCAACGCCTGCCGAACCATGGCGACTGGCGCACGGTGACGTATGGCGACGGCGCGAAGATCACGCGGTCGCTGGCGCAGGCGCTGCTGGATCGTGGGCTGGGACCAGATGCGCCACTGCTGATCCTGTCGGGCAATTCGATCGAGCATGCGCTGATGTCGATGGCGGCGCAGCGCATTGCAGCGCCGGCGACGCCGATCTCGATGGCGTACTCGGTGATGTCGACGGACTTCGCCAAGCTCAAGCATTGCTTCAACGCCGTGCAGCCGAAGGCGATCTTCGTGCAGACGATGGACCCGTTCCGCAAGGCGCTGGCGACATTGCCGCTTGAAGGCGTTGCCGTGATCTCGGCGGATGGATCGGAAGGCTCCGAGGCCCTCGCAACCTTGGCGGAGACGCCGGCGACGTCCGTGGTCGATACGGCGATGGATTGGCTCGGTCCGGATTCGATCGGCAAATATCTCTTCACGTCGGGCTCCACCGGCATGCCTAAGCCGACGCCGCAGAGCCAGGGCCAGATGACGGCGCAGATCGCGGCGCGCAACGCCATCGATGAACCGGGGCCGGAGCACGATCCGAATGAGGTGCTGCAGAACCTCGACTGGATGCCGTGGAGCCATATCTCGGGCGGCAATGTGAACTACAACGGATGTCTCGCGCTCGGCGGTACGTTCCACATCGACGAGGGCAGGCCGATGCCTGGCTTGTTCGTCACCACGATGAAGAACGCTGCCGAGATCAGGCCGCAGTATTTCGGGTCGGCTCCGATCGCCTATGCCATGTTGGCCGAGGCGATGGAGCAGGATGCTGAATTCCGCGACGCCTTCTTCAGCCGTATGAGATACATGGTTTATGGCGGGGCTACGTTGTCGGACGATCTCTATGATCGCATCCAGGCACTGGCGATCGCCTCGACGGGCGAGCGCATTCCATTGACGACCATGTATGGCGCGACCGAGACCCAAGGCGTCACCATGGTGCATTGGCAGTTGGAGCGCGTCGGCATGGTTGGCCTGCCGCTGCCGGGACAGACGCTGAAGCTTGTGCCCGTGGGCAACAAGATGGAGGTGCGCGTCAAAGGCCCGATGGTGATGAAGGGCTATCTGAACCTGCCCGAGAAGAACAAGGAAGTGTTCGACGAGGAGGGCTTCTACTGCCTCGGCGATGCAGCGCGCTTTTCCGATCCAGAGCATCCCGAGAAGGGTCTCGTGTTCGATGGCCGCGTGACGGAAGACTTCAAGCTCAACTCGGGTACGTGGGTCTCCGTCGGCACGCTGCGCCCGGACATCGTGGCGGCGTGTGCGCCGCTGGTGTTCGACGCCGTCGTGTGCGGGCAGGACAAGCCCTATGTCGGTGCGTTGCTGTGGCCGTCGCCTGCTGCGATGAAGGCTGCAATGGAAGCGGCGGGTGGCGACGGCGTGAAAGCCATCACCGACCTGACCACGCAAGTCGCGCACAAGCTGGCGGCGTTCAACCAGACGCAGCCGGGTTCCTCGCGCAAAGTCGGGCGGTTCAGGATACTGACTTCGCCGCCATCGCTCGATGCCGGTGAGATCACCGACAAGGGCTATGTGAACCAGCGCGTCGCGCAGGATCATCGCGCGGCTGAAGTGGCGTCGCTTTTTGCTGCTGAAGTCCCGCCCGGCGTGGTCAAGCTGACCTAGAACGCGAGGGAAGGCGAAACCCACCCAAAGTTGGCGTGGACTTGCGCGCTTCGGTGTGCAGGATGCCGTGCGCGTAATGCAGGTTTTACAGCTATTGGAGTGACTATGTCTGTGCTGAACGTCGAACGTCCGGACTTCATGCAGGAAGAAGATATCCGCATGTTCGAGGACTCTGTCGGCAAGTTCTTCCAGCAGCACGCCCCGCCGGAGCGGGTGGAAAAATGGCGCGCCCAGCACTGCGTCGACCGCGAGATGTGGAACGAGGCTGGCGAGGCTGGTTTGCTCGGTCTTTCCACGCCGGAGGAATATGGCG
>CALMWO010000317.1 GCA_937873805.1 uncultured Hyphomonadaceae bacterium | reverse complement strand
TCGCATCACCTACTCATACGCCACCCCGGCGGCGGGAGGGCGCCATGTGCTTTACATGACGCCGGCCGATCTGCCGGGGCGGCAGCGCGCCATAACATCGTTTCTGGAAATCACGCCGCCGCCGGACGAGCGCTTTGCGCGAACGGATTTCTTCGGGAACACCATCGTTGAAGCAGCCTTCCGCGCGCCGCACGCCGAAATAGCGTTCCGCTTGCGATCACGTGTGGAACGCTTTGCGGAAATCGTATCGCCGGATGAATCTCCGACACTGAGCGTTCTGGCAACGCAGATTGCAGCAGTGCGATCGCTGGCGCCCGAGGCGCCGCATCATTTTCTCGCGGATTCTGCCCGCGTCTCTGCCAAGCCTGAATTTGGTGTGTACGCGCGTAGCCTCATTCAACCCGAAATGACGACATGCGCGATCGTCGAGGCTATCGGCAAAGCCATAGATCGGGACATGACGTTCGACCCGGACGCGACCGACGTCAACACGCCGCCGGAAGAGGCGTTCGCACGCCGTCACGGCGTCTGTCAGGATTTCTCGCACATCATGATCGGCTGCCTGCGCGCGATTGGCGTGCCGGCCGGATATGTGAGCGGCTTTTTGCGCACGGATCCACCTCCGGGCCAACCACGACTTGAAGGCGCCGACGCGATGCACGCCTGGGTGCGAGCATGGTGCGGATCAAAGACCGGATGGGTAGAGTATGATCCTACCAACGGCATGTTCGCTGGCGAGGGCCATATCATTGTCGCCTTCGGCCGCGACTATAGCGATGTCGCTCCGGTGCGCGGAGTTGTTCGCATATCAGGTGGGCAAGACAGCACGCAGGCTGTGGACGTGGTTCCGTTGGACTAGTCTGCAAGGGATCTCAGATCTCTATCGCGCTCTGCAGGATACACGCGAGACGGTCGCGGAATTTCTCGCGCGCCTCATCACCCAGGCCCAGATCATCTGACATGACCCGGTCGATGGTGACGCCCATAACGATGTCCGCGATCAAACGAGCGCGAATGTTCGCATTGGGGCCGCCCAGCCATTTCTCGATTGGGCCGAAGAAACGCTCCTCACCCGACTTGCGGATGGCTTCCAGCGCTTTTGGCGATGACGCGGACCGTAGAATGATCAGCAGGCAGTTGAGATCTTTGTCTTCCTGAGGGTCGATGACGATCTTGGTCGCCAGACGCTCCCCGAAATCGCTGACATCGCCCTCGAACATATCCGCGCCCGACGGGCACATTGCCAGCACTTCAGCGAACAGCTCTTCCTTGCCGCCAAAATAGCGAGACACCAGCGAGACATCGACGCCTACGTCTGAAGCGATCTCGCGCAGGCTCACACTGTCATAACCTTCGCGTACAAAGCGCTCGGTCGCCGCAGCCAGAAGGCCGGCCCGGGTAACCGTCGCATTGCGCTTGCGAGAAGTAATCGCGTGAAGAACCGTCATATTCAGCCTTTGCTGCACTGCACGAAAAGTTTTGTCAACGCCCGTTGACATAGGCGCGCGGACACCGATCTAACACCCGTACAACAACAATAGCGCAGCCCAAACTGGGCGCCGCCTCCTCCCCGGGGTCTAACATGCACAATCTCACCAAGCCCTTGCTGGCAGCATTGATTGCCGTAACGGCACTCTCCGCCTGCGGCCAGAAACCGACCGAAGCGGCCGGAATGCCGACGCCTCAGGTTTCGGTCGCCTCGCCTCTCAAGCAGAACGTGACGGACTGGGATGAGTTCGTTGGCCGGTTCGAAGCTTCCCAGCATGTCGATGTAAGAGCGCGCGCCGGCGGTTTCATCCAGGCCGTCCACTTCAAGGACGGTCAGGCCGTGAAGAAGGGGCAGCTCCTCTTCACTCTGGACTCCCGCCCCGCTCAGGCCGCCCTGGCTTCGGCCGAGGCTGATGCCGCCGTGGCGCGCAAGGCATTCGAGCGCGCCGAGGTTCTGATGAAGGACCAGGCGATCTCCCGTCAGGACTTTGATCAACGCCGTGCAACACTGGATGTGGCCGACGCAGTCCTGCGCGCGCGCAAGCTCGATGTTGAATTCACGCGGGTGACCGCCCCCGTCTCGGGCACGGTTTCGGATCGCCGGGTCGATGCAGGCAACGTCATCGCGGGCGGGACATCGGCAGCCGATGTGCTGACCACCATCGTCTCGACCGGTGAAGTCTATTTCAACTTTGAAGCCTCTGAAGCTCAGCTGCTGAAATATCAGCGCGAAGCCGAAAAAAGCGATGGCAAGGTCGAGATCAAGCTGCAGGACGAAAGCGAGTATCGCTGGACAGGCCTCGTTGATTTCTCTGACAATGCCATCAACAGCGGCTCCGGGGCGGTGCGGATGCGCGCTCTGGTGGCGAACAAGGATGGCTTCCTGAAGCCCGGCATGTTTGGCCGCGCCCGCGTGGAAGGCTCCAGCGAATACGCTGCGCTGATGATCCCTGAGACGGCAGTTGTCGCCGATGGCGCCCGCAAGGTCGCTTACGTTGTCGGCGCTGATGGCACGGTTGGCGTGAAGCCGCTCGAGACTGGCCCCCTCGTTGACGGCCTTCGCGTAATCCGCGCCGGTCTTGCCGAAACCGATCAGGTGATCGTCAACGGCATTCAGCGCGCAATGCCGGGAGCAGCGGTGCAAGCCAAGCTGACCACCATTACGCAGACCGCCGAATTGATCGACGCGTCGGCGCCCAAAGCCGAGTAACGCAACCGCAAAAGCGGCGCGACACCTGACGACATAACAAGACGGGCCTCTCCCCCAGGGCCCGCAGCACAGGCACTGCACACATGCGCTTTTCGCATTTCTTCATCGACCGCCCGATCTTCGCCGGCGTGATTTCAGTCTTCATCACGCTGATCGGCATCTTTGCCTATCCGTTCCTGCCGCTGGCTCAGTACCCGGATATTGCGCCGCCATCGATCGTCGTGATGGCGCCCTATCCGGGAGCATCTGCCGAGACGCTGGCGGAGACGGTGGCCACGCCGATCGAACAGGAGATCAACGGCGTTCAGGAGATGTTGTACCTGACCTCGTCATCTTCGAACGGCCTCTCTCAGGTGACCGTAACATTCAAGCCGGGCACCGATCTCGATGCGGCGCAGGTGCTGGTGCAGAACCGTGTGGCGCTGGCTGAACCTCGCCTGCCTGAGCAGGTGCGCCAGATCGGCGTGTCGGTGAACAAGCTGGATACGGGCTTCCTGATGCTCGTAGCGCTGACGTCGACAGACCCGAACGTGGATGTCGATTTCATCGGCAACTTCGCCAACGCCACCATACGCGACCGCCTTCTCCGCATTGACGGTGTCGGCGGCATTCAGGTGTTCGGCGGCGGACTTTACTCGATGCGCGTCTGGATTGATCCCGGCAAGGCTGCCGCGCGCGATCTTACGGCCGACGAAATCATCGCCGCCCTCCGCTCCCAGAACATACAGGCCGCAGGTGGCGCGTTGGGCCA